>NZ_JAUNVV010000002.1:5448-8121 GCF_030540645.1 Arthrobacter sp. | reverse complement strand
CGCCCGGCCCGGGTGCCGTCCCCGGCGCCCACCACACAAAGGCCGTAATTCACGCGGCCGCGCCCCCCATTTGTGGGGGGGCCGCGCCGTCGTACTTTCCGCTCACTGCGGACGGGCAGGAACTTCTTAGATCAGGCCCTGTGCCAGCATGGCGTCGGCAACCTTGACGAAGCCGGCAATGTTGGCGCCCACCACGTAGTTGCCCGGGGAACCGTAGGTTTCTGCGGTCTCGGCACAGCGGTTGTGGATGCCGACCATGATGTTGGCCAGGCGTGCTTCGGTGTGCTCGAAGGTCCAGGCGTCGCGGCTGGCGTTCTGCTGCATTTCCAGCGCAGAAGTTGCCACGCCGCCGGCGTTGGCAGCCTTGCCCGGTGCGAACAGGATCCCAGCTTCCTGGAACACGGCGATGGCGCCGCTGGTGGAAGGCATGTTGGCGCCTTCGGCAACCGCAACCAGGCCGTTCTTGACCATGCGGGTGGCTGCTTCGGTGTTGATTTCATTCTGAGTGGCGCAGGGCAGTGCCACGGAAGCGTTGACGTCCCAAACGGAACCACCCTCGACGTAGCTGACGGAGGCGCCGCGTCGAACCGCGTACTCCTTCAAGCGGCCGCGCTCTTTTTCCTTGATCTGGCGCAGCAACGAAACGTCAATGCCGTTTTCGTCGACAATGTAGCCCGAGGAATCCGAGCAGGCCACAACTTTGGCGCCGAACTGCTGGGCCTTGGCGATGGCAAAGGTCGCCACGTTGCCGGAACCTGAGACAACCACGCGCTGGCCGTCAAGGGAGGTGCCGCGGGTCTTGAGCATTTCCTGGGTGAACATGACGGTGCCAAAGCCGGTGGCTTCCGGACGCACCAGGGAACCGCCCCAACCAACACCCTTGCCGGTCAGAACGCCCGACTCGTAGCGGTTGGTGATGCGCTTGTACTGGCCAAAGAGGTAGCCGATTTCGCGGCCGCCAACACCAATGTCACCTGCCGGAACGTCAGTGTATTCGCCGATGTGGCGGTAGAGCTCGGTCATGAAGCTCTGGCAGAAACGCATGACTTCGCGGTCGGATTTGCCGCGCGGGTCAAAGTCGGAGCCGCCCTTGCCACCGCCGATGGGCATGCCTGTCAGTGCGTTCTTGAAGATCTGCTCGAAACCAAGGAACTTCACAATGCCCAGGTATACCGAGGGGTGGAAGCGGAGGCCGCCCTTGTACGGGCCAAGTGCCGAGTTGAATTCAACACGGAAACCGCGGTTGATCTGCACGTTGCCGGCGTCGTCCATCCACGGCACACGGAAAATGATCTGGCGCTCGGGTTCGCACAGGCGCTGCAGCACGTTGGCGTCAACAAATTCTGGATGTTTGTCCAAAACGGGGCCGAGGCTTTCGAAAACTTCCAAAACTGCCTGGTGGAATTCTTTTTCACCGGGGTTGCGGGCTAAAACTTGCTCCCGGATGGCTTCTAGCCTGGTATCCATGAGTCTCCTGAAAAGGGTGAGGCGCCGAAGGGCAGCGCATAAATAAGCTCTGCTGCAATCTTGCAGGCGAGTAGACGCTGAGGCTAATTATTCTCACAAAATGACATGATATGAAGGATCATGCATAAATATCCGACGCTGGCAGGAATCTTACGTAATCTTTAGTCTTTTCGACGCCTAAATGTGGGCAGGTTGGACAGCAGGTCTGCCGCCTTGTTGGCAGCGCGGCCCACGCTGCGGCTGATTTGCCCCGGCACTCCGCCTTCATGATCGTTCGACTGCACAACGATCGCCGGTACGCCGTTCAACTGCACATCGCCCTTGGCGTCGTGCCCGTCGGCTTTGGAGGGAAGAACAACCACTGCCGTATCTTTTGATGACTTCTCGCCGTCACTTGGCGTTGACGTTTCAGCGACTGCCGACGATGTGGGTGCAGGCTCGGGCTTTGCCGAAGTATTCGTTGCGCCCTCCACGGCGGCAACGCGAACCGGAGCAGGTACTTGAGTAGGCACCGCTGCCGGTCCTGGCGCAGACGCAACTGCCGGTGCGTCGGCACTTGCGTCTGCACCGACTGTTTCAGGGGTTGCACTCCTGCTGGAAGTTCCATTCATGGTGGCGCCTGTGCTTGTCGCTGAGCTTGCTGGCTGTCGGCGAAATGGCTGCTGTGGCGTGGATGCCACCCGGGCTTCCGCAAGCACTGGTGCCGTCGTCTGCACTGTTTCGGAGAGCTCCGGTGAAGTCACCGCAGCACCAGCACCGGCACCGGCGCCAAGGGAATCCAGCCACGCCGCCACCAACGTGAGAGGTTCGGTATTAATGCCGTAGAAGCGTTTCTGTCCCTGGGCGCGCATGGTGACAACTCCTGCTTCGCGCATCACTCGCAGGTGCTTGGACACGGTGGGCTGGGAAACGCCTAGCTCGTCCACCAGCTGGCCAACGGCCTTGCTCTCCTGCGCCAACGCTGCCAAGATTTCCCGGCGCGTGGTTTCGGCAATTACCGCAAAGACTTTTTCTGCAACCATTCCACTACCCTAACGACATATGCCCCCAACAGCATCCTGGATGCTTGGAAGTGTCAGCGATTTCCCGGGCCGGCAAGTGGGTGGGGCCCCGCTTGCCAGGTTCCCAACAAATCGCGCCAGCGATTTATTGGGCCGGCAAGTGGGTGGGGCCCCGCTTGCCAGGTTCCCAACAAATCGCGCCAGC
>NZ_JAUNVV010000002.1:0-5348 GCF_030540645.1 Arthrobacter sp. | reverse complement strand
GGGCCGGCAAGTGGGTGGGGCCCCGCTTGCCAGGTTCCCAACAAATCGCGCCAGCGATTTATTGGGCCGGCAAGTGGGGTCAGTCAAACCATGGATCGAGGCCATACAAGGGAAAGGCAGCCTTCCTTGTGGCCATGACGGTCCTATCCAGCGCATCCGAGGGGTTGTAGCCCACTTCCCATGAGCGCCACCACGTGTCGGCGTCCTCGCCCATGAACTCCGGGGCTTTCATGCCATATTTCTGCGCAACGTGTTCCCGCCATGGCTCTGGCACTGGCGTACGCAGCGGGACGGGCCGGCCTGCCACGATCGCCATCAGGTGGGACCACACCCGTGGAACAACGCTGAAGATGTTGTAACCGCCTCCACCGGTGGCGATCCAGCGCCCTTCACACACTTCGTCTGCCAGCGCCGCAATGCTCAGCGCCGCTTCACGCTGGCCGTCAACACTCGTGTTGAGGTGCGTCAGGGAGTCGTCACGGTGCGAGTCGCAGCCATGCTGACTGAGGATCACCTCGGGATTGAAGGCCCGCACCAGCGGGGGCACCACGGCATGAAAGGCTCTGAGCCAACCAGCATCGGACGTCCCGGCAGGCAGGGCTACATTGACGGCGGAACCTTCTGCCAGTGGTCCGCCAATGTCGTTGGCAAACCCGGTTCCCGGGAAGAGTGACATCCCCGACTCATGCAATGAAATGGTGAGCACGCGGGGGTCATCCCAAAAGATTCGCTCGGTGCCATCACCGTGATGGGCGTCTATATCGATGTAGACAACTTTGGATACGCCAGAGCCCAGCAGCTTGGTGATGGCCAAAGCAGTGTCGTTGTAGATGCAGAAACCACTGGCCTTTCCGGAGAAGGCGTGGTGCATGCCGCCACCAAAGTTCACGGCACGCGTCACAGTCCCATCAAGGACTGCTTGGGCAGCCAGCAGCGAACCCCCTCCGAGCCTGGCGCTGGCTTCATGGATTCCGGCGAAAACCGGATCATCCTCAGTGCCAAGGCCCCGTGCGGTGTCACTCAAGGATGGGTCCTGCCCGACCCGGCGCACGGCTGCGATGTAGTCGCGGTCGTGCACGGTGGCCAATTCGTCGTCGGAAGCCACATACGACTCAACGACCTGCACCTGGGGAAGTTCAAAGATTCCCAGCTCACGTGCCAAGGCAGCTGTGAGCTCCAATCGCTTGGGCGACATGGGATGATGCGGGCCAAAATTGTATGCAGACATGGCTGCATCGCAGACTATGCTTGTCGGGACGGCCGCTGGCCCTGAGCTGGCAAATGATGACATCCATCACAGGCTACCCAAGTCTGGCCGCAAATGCCGTATCCGCGGCTTTGCGAAGGTTCGTGGCAGGAAGGGCAGTACGGCGTTGACAGCTAGTTCAATAGTTCCTCGGTGGCTGCCCCGCTGGCCGTTAAGAGTCGTGGTGAGCATCCGCGACTTTGTCGACCGGGTGGCAAACAGCTCCCCGGCACGGTTGGCGCTGATTGTCTTTGCGCTGGTCATTCTGGCCTTTACTTTGACCTTGTGCCTGCCGGCGGCAGCCCGGGACGGCCAGGCCACCGCCTTCCATGACGCACTTTTTACGGCAGCTTCGGCAGTTTGTGTGACCGGGCTGACCACAGTCTCCACCGCCTTGCATTGGTCATTTTTTGGCCAGCTGGTCATTTTGTTTGGCATCTTTGTGGGTGGGTTGGGCATTTTGACCCTGGCCTCGCTGATGGCTCTCATGGTCAGCAAGCGGCTCGGTGTGCGCGGCAAACTCATCGCCCAGGAGGCCATGAATGCCGGGCGCATGGGCGAGGTAGGTACCTTGCTGCGCATCGTCATCAGCACTTCAGTCGCGATTGAAATTGTGCTTGCCTTGGCGTTGGCTCCACGATTCCTCATCCTGGGCGAACCTCTCCCCCAGGCCATCTGGCACGCAACTTTCTACTCCATCTCCGCGTTTAACAATGCCGGTTTCACGCCGCACTCCGATGGTGTGGTCCCTTATGAAGCGGATCTGTGGATCCTGACTCCGCTCATGATTGGAGGGTTCATCGGCAGTCTCGGGTTTCCGGTACTGATGGTGCTCTTGGCCACGGGCTTCCGCTTCAAGAAGTGGACGCTGCACGCCAAGCTCACCGTCCAGGTATCGCTGATGCTCCTGGTGGCCGGCACGGTGCTGTGGGGTGCCATGGAATGGACCAACCCGGCAACCATCGGCGGCATGAGTGTCGGGGACAAACTCACGCACTCATTGTTTGCCTCCGTCATGACCCGTTCCTTGGGCTTTAACCTCGTGGATATGAATGCCATGCATTCCTCCACCATGCTGCTCACTGACGCACTCATGTTTGTGGGCGGCGGCTCCGCCTCAACCGCCGGCGGCATCAAGGTGACCACCCTTGCCGTGATGTTTCTAGCCATTGTGGCCGAAGCCAGGGGTGACAATGATGTGAAAATCCATGGCCGCACCATTCCCCAAGGCACCATGCGCGTGGCCATTTCCGTCATTATGATGGGTGCCACGTTCGTCATGATCGCCTGTGGCCTGCTGCTGGCCATCTCAGGGGAAGCCCTGGATCGGGTAATTTTCGAAACTATTTCAGCCTTCGCCACGGTGGGCCTGAGCACGGGGCTCAGCGGCGAGCTCCCGCCGTCGGGCAAGTATGTCCTCAGCGCCATGATGTTCTTTGGCCGGGTTGGCTCCATCACGCTTGCCTCGGCGCTGGCGCTGCGCCAACGCCGCCAGCTGTACCACTACCCGGAAGAGAGGCCCATCATTGGCTGAGAAGATCAACTCCAGCAACCGTCCGCCGCACAACGCCCCAGTTTTGGTCGTTGGACTGGGCCGTTTTGGTGCCGCCACGGCCCACCAGTTGGTCAAGCAGGGCCGGGAAGTGCTGGCGATCGAGCGCGACCCCGCACTGGTTCAAAAGTGGGCCGGCGTGCTGACCCATGTTGTGGAGGCCGACGCCACGAACATCGACGCACTGCGCCAGCTCGGGGCGCAGGACTTCAGCTCCGCCGTCGTCGGTGTGGGAACATCCATTGAATCCAGCGTGCTGATCACCGTGAACCTGGTGGATTTGGGCATTGCACACCTGTGGGTCAAGGCCATCACGCAGTCGCACGGCAAGATTCTGACACGCATTGGCGCCAACCACGTCATCTACCCCGAGGCGGACGCAGGCGTCCGTGCCGCACACCTGGTGGGCGGACGCATGCTTGACTTCATCGAGTTCGACGACGATTTCGCCATTGTGAAGATGTACCCACCGAAGGAAACGCAGGGGTTCACGCTGGAGGAATCCAAGGTCCGTTCCAAGTATGGTGTGACGATTGTCGGGGTGAAATCCCCCGGTGAGGACTTCACCTATGCGCAGCCAAACACGCGCGTCTCCGGGCGCGACATGCTCATTGTCTCCGGCTACGTGGACCTGCTTGAACGCTTCGCCGCCCGCCCCTAAACTCACGTTTTTCGCATGGCCTGCGTCTACTTGATCAGGAGGTGTTTCAATGGTCAGGCACATGATTTTCAACTCACCGTTGGGCTTGCTGACGGCGGTGGAGAACGGCTCAGGCCTGCAAGCTGTGTACATGGCCGAGCACAAGCGCCGCCCGGCTGGGGACACCTTCGGCGAGGCGGTGGAAGTGTCGGTTTCGCCTGTCCTGGCACAGACTGCGGCGGAACTTGGTGAGTACTTTGCCGGTGTCCGGCAGGAATTTTCCGTTCCGCTGGCCCCGTGCGGCAGCCCGTTTCAGCTGCGTGTCTGGGCTGCCCTGCGCACCATTCCGTACGGCGAAGTGCGCAGCTACGGTGAACTGGCGGCCGCTCTGGGTGACCGTTCCATGGCGCAGGCCGTTGGATCGGCAAACGGCCGCAACCCCATCAGTATCGTTGTCCCTTGCCACCGGGTGCTGGGCTCCGACGGCTCACTGGTGGGTTATGCAGGCGGGCTTGAACGCAAACAGTTCCTGCTCGAGCTGGAGAACCCCGCCCGTTCCCACACGGAGACGCTGTTTTGAGTCCAGAGCCGTCCCGGCCGGGCCGCAAGCATGCAGTTCCCGACACTGCGTTGCCGCCTTTTGAGGTGCTGGTGACACGGCACGGGCCCGCTGTGCTGCGGGTGTGCCGGGCCTTGGTGGGCGTACTCGATGCCGACGACGTGTGGCAGGAAACATTTGTGGCCGCCCTGCGCGCCTACCCCTCAAGCGGAAACGTCCGCAACTTCGAAGCCTGGCTCGTCACCATCGCCCGCAACAAAGCGGTGGACCACCACCGCAAGGCTGGAAGGCTGCCACTCTTGACGGCTGGTTCGCCGGAATTCGGAGTTGACGCTGGCCTTCTCCGTCCCGTACCTGGTTCGTGCGGGGGCGACGACGGGCAGGGCGGAAGGGACGGCGTCGTACGTGCTGTGGAAGCTGGTGAGACGGCCGGGCTGGTATGGGCGGCGTTGGCGAAACTGCCACCCACGCAACGAGGGGCCGTGGTTTATCACCATCTCGCGGGGCTGAAATATGTAGATGTGGCTGCGTTGCTGGGTAATTCCGAGGCTGCGGCGCGACGGGCCGCGGCAGACGGCATGAAGGCGTTGCGCACCTTGTTGGCGCCAAGTGAAGGGATGGAACACGATGGATGAGCAAGAATTGCCCACGGAACTTGCACCAGTGGCAGCCGCAGATGCTGAGGAGTTGAACAGGCTCGGTGCGGCTTTCAAGAGACGAGCTTCATCCGAGGGGCTGGTGGATGTGGCGTATCGGGTGATCGACTCTCCCGTGGGGCGGCTGTTGCTGGCCGGGACGGAGACGGGCCTGGTGCGGGTTGCGTTTGCCAGCGAAGGGCACGAGGCCGTGCTGGAATCGTTGGCGGCCACCATCAGCCCACGCGTCCTTGCTGCTCCGGCCCGTCTGGACGCGGCGGCGAAGGAGCTCGAGGAGTACTTTGACCGGCGGCGGCGCCACTTTGACCTTGCCTTGGATTTTCGGCTGGCGCACGGTTTCAGACGCGAGGTCCTTTCCCACCTGCAGGAGATCGGGTACGGCCATACTGCCAGCTATGCGGCCGTGGCGGCGCTGACCACCAGTCCCCGGGCTGTGCGGGCTGTGGGAACTGCGTGTGCCCGCAATCCGCTGCCTCTTGTGGTGCCGTGCCACCGGGTTGTCCGCTCGGACGGCAGCCAGGGTGCCTACTTGGGCGGCATGGAGGCGAAATCCCTGCTGCTGGCGCTCGAAGCGGCCTAGTTTTGGGTTCTCCGCGGCTGCGGGGGCGGTTGGGGGGTTCGGTAGTCCCCAAAGCGCCCGCCCCACACCCCAACCCCCCCCCCCGGGCGTTGGCCCCCACACACCCGGGGCGTCC
>NZ_JAUNVV010000147.1 GCF_030540645.1 Arthrobacter sp. | reverse complement strand
AGGTCCTTGTTGGGGAGCTCGTAGAGAATCCCTCCAAGGTTGCGGCGATGTCCTCCAAGGAGGTTTCCATCCATGCCAATGCTGCGTCGTTCTCGGCACGTTGTGACGCGTTGGAGTGTGTCAGGATGCTGTGACGCATGTGATAGGTCTCGATGTCAATGCCCAGAAGATCCAGCAGGCCACGGATGCGGGTAAGTAACTGTGCTGGTGTCTCTTCGCGTTGAGGCCTGTCCAGCATGTTTTCTTCAAGGACAGGCGTCGGGGCCAGCCCGATAAGCATTGCAGGCGACAAGCGGACGCCATGGCTTCGTTCTTGATACATGTAGTCCCCCAGACCCATGATGTATTCAACTGCCTCCATCGATCATGAATGAACATAATCGAGCAGAAATGTGGGTATAGATATCAGAATTTTAGAATAATTCAGTTCGTCGATATTTCGAATTTCGCTTCGTGGAGTTTGACTCGATCCGTGGCAGCTGCGGTCCAATGTAAGCGAACGGGTGAGACCGATTTGGGTACTTTTTTCCTGCCGCTCCCGCCTGCCTGAAGCCTCCTGTCGCTGAAGATGAACTTGGTTCCATTTCCCAATCTACGGCTTCCTGGAACGGTGCTACCGCGAACGATGATCCCTGCGACTACAGGGCACGGTTCAATTAGCTAAACATTTCCCAATGACATTGCGCAATCTGCCCATGTCCAGAAACTTAATCTTCATCCAATTGAATAGTGGCTGGAATCAATTACCTATCCATTTGGATAATCTATTTCCAAGAAAGGCATGAATATCCTGTGGGCGGGTAGGCGGCTGGACCGGACGGCAACGCCGGGCAGCAAAGCCAGCCGACCGCCGTCGCGCGTGGGAAAAGGCGGCCCGGCACACAAAAATGGCCATCCGCGGCTGACATTGTCAGACGTGGATGGCCATTTCCCATCTCATGCAGGGTGCAGGCTAATTACTCACCGGCGGAGTTGGAGCGGCCGATGATTGTCACGGGGACAAAGATGGCCAGAGCGCACAGGCCGAGGCCAAGGCAGGCCGGCACGAAGGCATGTGCAAAGCTCTCCAGGCTCCAGTAGGAGAGCGAGAAGATTCCGCCAAGGAACAAGGCGAAGAAGATGACAAACAAAATGACGGACTGAACAAGGCTGTTTTCGCCGTTGTACTTGCGGTCGGACACGGTTCCTCCTTACCCCAAGGTGGGGAGCTGGGTGGTGGGCCGGCAAACCGGCACGATGATCTACCCATGATCTTAGTACGGATTGCGGCGGAAACTTCCCCGTTTAGTAGTTGGAAGTTCCCGTGCCGCCTGTGACAATGGCAATTCCTGCGCTGGTGCCGATCCGGGTGGCCCCTGCGGCGATCATTTCCAGTGCTTGTTCGCGGGAGCGGACGCCGCCGGAGGCCTTCACCCCAATGTCGGGCCCAACGGTTTTGCGCATCAAGGCAACATCCTGGGTCGTTGCACCCCCGCCGGAGAAGCCCGTGGACGTTTTCACAAAATCAGCCCCGGCCTCCACTGCTGCCTCACACGCCAGGATCTTCTCGTCGTCGCTAAGCAGCGCCGTTTCAATAATGACCTTCAGGATCGAATCTTCGCCATGCACCACCTCTGCGACGGCAGAAATATCGGAAACGAGGGCTTCGCGGTCCAAGGCCCTGGCGGAGGCGATATTGATGACCATGTCAATCTCGTCGGCCCCGTCCATGGTGGCACCGCGGGCTTCGAAAACTTTCACATCTGTGTTGTGCGTGCCCAGCGGGAATCCCACCACTGTGCAGGTCAGCACGCCGCTACCCAGCAACGCCTTCTTCACCGTTTCAACCCAGACCGGGTTCACGCAGACCGACTTGAAGTGGTGTGCGGAGGCTTCCTTGCACAGTCGCAGGATGTCGGCACGGCTGGCTTCAGGAGCCAGCAGCGTGTGGTCGATGTAGCGGGCCAGGTCGTTGGGGGCGTCCTCGCCCGTGAAGGGGTCTTCGTATGTCATGGTGCGTACCTTCCCTGGTTCGGATGTGTATCCCCATGGTGTCACACCGCTCGGTTTCACAAAGTTTCACTCACGCAGTGGCGCCGAAGAGCAGCAATCCGCCCAATGCCAGCCCGGCCACCCACACGGTGGAAATAGCTGCCAGGATGAAGGGCTTCATGCCCACAGACAGCAGCGACTTCACGTGTACTCCAGCGCCCAGGGCGAACATGGCCGCCGCGAGCAGGAAGCTCTCTCCACTCTTCGAGAAGTCGAGTGCGGCATCAGGCAGCCAGCCGGTGGCACGCAGGGCCATCATGAGGATGAAGGAGAGTACGAACAAGGGCATGATGGGTGGTTTACGGCTCGTTGCGGACTGGCCCGCGCTGCGGCGTTGGCGCACACTGATCACGGCCATGACCGGTGCCAGCATCAGCACCCGTGCCAGCTTCACAATCACGGCAACGCCCAAGGCAGCTCCGCCGATGGTGCCGCCAGCGGCGACTACCTGGGCGACCTCATGGATGGAACCACCGGCCCACAAGCCTGCTTGGTAGTCGCTGAGCCCCAGCAGAGCCGCGGCTGCCGGGAGGGCGGGAATCATCAACGTTCCAAAGATCACCACCAGTGCCACAGCTGTCATCACCTCGCGGCGGTCCTTCGTTTCAATGACACCGTCGACGGCGGCCACGGCGGCCGCGCCGCAGATGGAAAAGCCGCAACCTATCAGCAATCGCTGGGTGGGGCTCAATCCCAGCCACCGCCCCACCAGCATCGTGCCGGCAATGCCCAGTCCCACAATGCACACGACCACCAGGATCATGCCGGCACCCAGGGAGAGCACATCGGCCACCAGCAGCTGGTAGCCCAACAGCACGACGCCGGCGCGCAGCAGGGTTTTGGCGGCGAAGTCAAAGCCGGCCTGCAGTCGCTGCGGGACCGGGAG
>NZ_JAUNVV010000059.1 GCF_030540645.1 Arthrobacter sp. | reverse complement strand
CCCCCAACAAACACCACGCCGCAACCACTACCACCACGGCCTCCCCAAAAAGACGGTCAACAGTGCCGAATCGTGGTGACTTGAGAGGCTTGGGCTTGTGTGGGCAGGACTTTCTCAGCGGATTGCAACCGAGTCCCGCAGCTTGCCAGTCAATTCCAGCAGAGTCAGCATTTCTTCATCCGTCAAGGCAGCCTCCATCAACTCCATGATGTTGCGAACATGCTCCCGACCCACCTTCTTTTGCAAGGCGACGCCTTCCTCAGTCAAACCAATCAACACCCCACGTCGGTCATTCTCGGGTGTTCTTCGTTGGATCAGCCCGCGTGCTTCAAGCCGGTCCACCATGCGAGAGATGCTGGGCTGCGTCAGCAGCACATTGTCATTGAGCTCATTGAGTCGCAGCCAGCCGGTGGGGCATCGCGAGAGGTTGTACAGCACGTCATATTCGCGGCTACCCACCTCATTAAAAATGGGCGCCCGGTGAAGTTCTCGCATCACGGCAACCTGCGAACGCAGTAAGGACTCCCATGCATCGGTGGTTAGCCGGCGGTGTGCAGCTGCTGACATGCTAGTTCACTCCTGATGGTGTGGTGGCTGAATTTTCGACGGCTACAGCAGCCCGGGCTGCTTCGCGGCGGGCTTCGAACGTGGGCGCGTCCGGAACGTCAGCCGGACGGTTGGCCGCGAACTCCTTGCGGAGCGTGGGCAGGACATCGGAGCCAAAGAGATCTAATTGTTCCAGGACGGTCTTTAGCGGCAGCCCGGCATGGTCAATGAGGAACAGCTGGCGTTGGTAGTCGCCGAAGTAGTCACGGAAGGTGAGTGTCTTTTCGATCAGCTCCTGCGGACTGCCTACAGTCAGCGGCGTTTGGGACGTGAAATCCTCCATGGACGGCCCGTGCCCGTAGACGGGGGCGTTGTCGAAGTACGGTCGGAATTCATGTACGGCGTCCTGCGAGTTCTTGCGAATGAAGAACTGCCCACCAAGGCCCACGATGGCCTGTTCAGCAGTGCCGTGTCCGTAGTGTGCGTATCGCTCACGGTAGAGGCCGATCAGTTTTTGGTAGTGCTCCTTCGGCCAGAATATGTTGTTGGCAAAGAATCCGTCGCCATAATAGGCCGCGATTTCCGCAACCTGGGGCGTGCGGATGGCGCCGTGCCACACGAAAGGGGCAACGCCGTCGAGCGGTCTGGGGGTGGATGTGAAGCCGCGTAGTGGAGTGCGGAACTTGCCTTCCCAGTTCACTACTTCCTCATCCCACAGCAGACGCAGCAGTGAGTAGTTTTCAACCGTCAACTCCACGGAGTCGTGGTTGTTTTTGCCGAACCAGGGGTAGACAGCGCCCATGTTGCCGCGGCCCAGCACCAAATCCACGCGTCCCTCGGCCAGATGCTGCAGCGTGGCGAAGTCCTCGGCTATCTTCACGGGATCGTTGGTGGTGATGAGCGTGGTGCTCGTGGAGAGGATGAGCTTCTTTGTTTGTGCAGCAATGAAGGCCAGAATCGTCGTGGGGGAGCTGGGGTAGAACGGCGGGTTGTGGTGCTCACCGGTGGCAAACACGTCCATGCCCACGTCTTCGGCGTGCTTGGCAATGGTGGTGATGGCCTTCAAACGTTCGTGTTCGGTGGGGATGCGCCCGGTGGTTGGATCCATGGTGACGTCCCCAACGCTGAAAATTCCGAACTGCATGTGGTGCTCCTAAAATCTTACGTGATCAACACGAGATATATGCGTTTGTATCTAATGTACGGTTCAACCCCAGCGCTGGCCAATATGTTCCCGCCCGAAAATCCAGTCTCTGCTTCCAGCTGCCATTAGGATGCTTTCAATGACACGTAATCCATGTCATTGAAAATACTGAGGAGAGCAATGGCACCATTGCAACGGGGAATGGCCGGCAGTCCTCTAAGGATCGCTCCCACAGCCACTGCCATCGTAGGCTTTCTGGTATTGGTCGAACTGACCAGTGGCATACTTCAGGGCTACTACACGCCGCTGCTGACAGACATTGCCCGTTTCCTGGACATCCACGACGCCGACGTCAACTGGTTCGAAGCCGCGCAGCTCATGGTCAGCGCGCTCGTCGTGCCGGTGCTGGCCAAATTGGGCGACATGATCGGCCACCGTAGAGTTCTCCTCGTCTCCACAGCGTTGACCGCAGCGGCGTCTTGGGGTGTGGCCTTCGCCCCCAACTTTTGGCTCTTCCTCCTTGCTTGGGCGCTTCAGGGCTTCTACGTCGTATGGCTTCCCTTGGAAATCGCCCTCATCTACAGTCGCTCCCACCATCGGCCTGACGGCGCTGCCCTCACCCGTAAGTCAGCCGGAATCCTCGTGGCCGGCCTCGAATTTGGTGTGATAGTAGGCGCCTTGGCGGGTGGGTTCATCGGCGGGGCGCTACCCGACCATCTCTGGGTAACACTCATGATCCCTGCCATCGCCGTGACGCTGTGCTTCTTCGTGATCCTCTTCGGCGTCCCTGAATCTGCAAATCGCACCGGTGGCCGCGTAGATCTCGTAGGCCTGTATCTCTTGTCAACCGGGTTGCTGTTGATCACAGCCGGCCTGACATTCATGCGCATCAACGGCCCGGGCACCTGGTGGGCGTGGGCCGCCGTCGTGCTTGGCATTGCCTCGTTGGTGCCCTTCACCCGCCACGAATTGGGCCACAAGGATCCCCTCATCGATATTCGTCTCCTGCGCCAGCCCAGCATGTGGCCGATCCAACTGACGGCGTTCCTGTTCGGCGTCTCGGTGTTGGGTGCACAAGCGCCGCTGTCCACGTTCGCCCGCACCAACCCTGACGACGTGGGCTATGGCCTTGGCGTCAGCTCCGGGCTGGTCTCGATCTTGATCGGCGTGTACGTACTGGGCTTGCTTGTCGGAGCGCTGCTCTATCCGCTTGTGACGAAATGGACGACGCCGAGAATCACCTTGATAGGCGCGGCTCTCCTTGTGGCTGTTGGTTACCTGTTGTTCCTCCCCTTCCACGGTTCCATGTCCCAAGTGCTGGTCAACATGGTCATAGCGGGCCTCGGCAGCGGTGCGTTGGTGGCGGCGCTGCCGTCGGCTGCCGCAGCTGCTGCGCCCTTGACCCAGACGGGCATGGCTGCCGGGTTGACCAATGCCACCAAGACGGTCGGCGGCGCCTTTGCCTCCGCAGTGTTCGGCATTGCGCTGGCAGGGCAGGCGCTGGGGTCAATCACCACAGGGGCGGGAAACACGGCGGCGCCGCTTGCGGGCTACATGCTGGTGTGGACCATTTGTGGAGTGACGGCGCTGGTGGCCGCCATCGCCTTGTACTTTGTGCCGAAACTGGCCTTCGGGCCCACGTTGCCTCAGTGAAACGGCCACCGAAACGCAAATACGCACCTTGTCTGCAAAAGCGGAGTTCGTGACAACCGCAAAAGCGGACAAGGTGCGTATGTGCTCCAAACCAGTGTTTGTGTGTGGGATTCGCCTAGTCGGCGGCGCGGCGGCCCCGCACCTTCGGGATTGCTCCGGTGGTCCAGTCCTGGAATTGGGCATTGGATTCGGCGGAGGCCGTGGGCTTGACCGGCTGCGTGGAGCGTTGGGGAGTGGAACCCGAAGCGGTGAGGCCGGAGCCGGATTTCGGGCTGCCTGCGGGGGAGTGAAGAACTTTGAGTGCCTTGATGAGATCGTGGCGTTCCTTGCGTCCCTCCACGAGGCGGTACAGCACGGGAACCAGGACCAGTGTCAACGCGGTGGAGGAGACCAGGCCACCGACCACCACAATGGCCAGTGGTTGCGAGATGAATCCGCCTCCGCCGGTGACCCCCAAGGCCATGGGCGTCAGCGCGAAGATCGTAGCCAGGGCGGTCATGAGGATGGGACGCAGACGTTGCCGTGCGCCGTGTTCGATGGCGTCGGCCACGTTCATGGCTGGCCTGTCATCCGCAGGTTGCCTGTACTGGTTGATCAAGTCGATGAGCACAATGGCGTTGGTGACCACAATGCCCACCAGCATCAGCATGCCAATCAGTGATGGCAGGCCCAACGGCACTCCCGTAATAAGCAACAGGCCAATGGCCCCGGTTGCGGCAAAGGGAATGGACACAAGCAGGATCAAGGGCTGAATGAGCGACTTGAACGTTGCCACCATGATCACGTACACAATGGCGATGGCCGCCAACATGGCCAGACCAAGCTGGGAAAAAGACTCTGCCTGTTGGGTTGCTGCCCCACCAATGTCGGCTATGACGCCGGCCGGAAGCGTGGTCTCGTCCAGCTTCTTTTGTACCTCACCGCTGAGCGAGCCGAGGGCGTTGCCTTCCGGCGTCACCGAAATAGTGGCTGTGCGCTGGGCATTGGAGGAGGTGATGGTCAGTGGCGACTGGACCTCGGCAACGGTGGCCACTGCGGACAAGGGCACGAGGCCACCAGCTGTGGGGATTTGGGCGGCGGCCAGCGCCGCGACGGAATCAAACTGTGTGCCGGTGCCGATCTGCACCTTGTAGTCGGTGGTGTCGATGCGCACCGTACCGCCCGGGATCGGGCTGACGGTGGCGGCCAGCAGCCCGGTGATTTGTTGTTCATCCAGGCCAGCGGCCACGGCTTTGGCCCGGTCAACGCTTACCTGTACAACGGGCTGGGTGCCGCTGAGGTTGCTCTGTACTGACTGGGATCCAGGGAGGCCGGTCATGGCCTTGACCAGCACGTCGCTGGCATCTTGGAGTTCCTGTCCGGTTGTGGCCTTGACGGTGATGTCCACCGTGGTTGACATGCCAAAGCCGCCGCCCTGGGAACCGAGGCTGACGTTTCCGGCGTCCTTGACAGTCTTGACGTCATTGAGGATGGTCTCGCGCAGTTTCACCTGGTCGGCATCGGGATTGGTGATGACCTGGAACCGTGCACTTGAGGCGCCGGATGAAAGAAGCGCCGAGAAGCCGCCGGAGGCATTGCCGACGGTGACTTGGACGTCAGTGACGCCGTCAATGCCCTTCAGCACCTTCTCAACCTTGGCAGCGGCCGCATCCGTCACGGCAAGACTCGTCCCGGCCGGCATGTCCTGCTGCACCGTGACACTGTTCTGACCAGTGTCGCCAAGCAGATTGGTGGGCATCAGCGGGATCAGGGCCAAAGTTGCGGCCAAGATGATGCCGCCAGCCAGCAGCGTCACCACCGGATGCTTCTGCGTTTTGGCAAGGACCGGCAGGTAGCCGCGCTGCAGCCACGAAGCACGCTCCTTCTCTTCCACGGCGCTTAGCAGGGCCTTGCCACGCAAGGCGGCACCGGCGTCGTCCGTGACGGAAGGGGATTTCAGGAACCAGAACGCCAGCACGGGCACAATGGTCAGCGACACCAGCAGCGACGCCAGCAGCGCGAACGTCACGGTGAGCGCGAAGGGCCGGAACAGTTCCCCCGCCAGGCTGCCCACGAACGCGATGGGCAGGAATACGGCCACAGTGGTCAGGGTCGAGGCGGTGATGGCTGCAGCAACTTCCTTCACAGCAGCCAGGATCGCGACCTTTTTGTCCTCCCCATAGCTCAGGTGCCGCTTGATGTTCTCGATCACCACAATGGAGTCGTCCACCACCCGCCCAATGGCAATGGTGAGCGCGCCGAGCGTGAGGATATTCAGCGAATAGCCTGTGGCCCACAGCCCGATGAAGGTCACCAGCAGCGACAACGGGATCGAGATGGCGGTGACCAGCGTGGAGCGTACCGACATGAGGAAGATCAAGATCACGACGACGGCGAACCCAAGTCCCAGCAGACCCTCCACCGTGAGGTCGTGGATGGACTTTTCAATGAACGGGGCCTGGTCCAGGACTGTCGTGAAAGTGGTGTTGTTGCCCAGTGATGCGGCAATTCCCGGCAGTGCGGCCCCGACCGCCTTGGACACCGTCACGGTGTCCCCGGCCGGCTTCTTTGTGATGGACAGTGCCAAGGTGGCCTTGCCGTTGGTGCGTGTGATGGACGTGGTGGCGTCGTCGGCCAAGGCGACGCTGGCCACCTCGGCAATGGTCGGTGCGGCGCCGGCAGCGGGGCCGGTGGTGGCCAGCGGGAGTGCCTTCACGGCGTCGATGGAGTCGACCGGGCTGCCGGCCTGGATGGGGAGCGTCAGCTGTCCGGTCTCGAGGGAACCGACCGGGACAAGGGTGCCGTTGTTGGCTAGCGCCTTCGCGATGGCTCCGGCGGAGACACCGGCGGCAGCCATCTTGGCCGGGTCCGGGAGGATGGCGATGTGCTGGGAATTGGCTCCGCTCACATCTGCGCTGCGCACGCCGTCGAGCTTCATGAGAGCGGGTACGGCAATGCGCGCAAGGTCGGTGTTCAGTGCAGCCAGATCCTGGTTGGAGGAAACGGCCAAGAACACGATGGGGAAGTCGGCGATGCTGCCGGCAATGGGCTGCGGCTGAACGCCAGAGGGGAGCCGCTGGCTGACGTTGGAGATGGCCCGGTCGATCTGGTTCCGGGCACGGTCAAGGTTGGTGCCGTACTGGAACGCCAGATTGATGGTTGAGACGCCGCTGCGGGAGGTGGAGGTGCTGGATTCCAGCCCCTCCACCGCGTTCAGTGCCGCCTCGAGAGGCTCACTGACCTGCTTGTCCACCACAGCCGGTGAGGCACCGGGCATGGCCGAGACCACTGTGATCTGCGGGAATTCGATGCTGGGAATGAGTTCCTGCTTCAACGAGCCCAGTGTGATGACACCAAACACCAGCGCAAAAACCGTGATCAAGGCAATCAGCGCCCTGTTCGCCAACGACATCCTGGCCAGATTAAACATCAACACACTCCCACTGCGTTATGCCGGCCCCGTCCGGCACCGGGAGAAAAACTTGTTTGCCCCACTCCAGCTGCTTGCGCTGCCTACTGCTTGCGCTACTTCGGCGCCATAGCTATTTCAGCTGCAGGGAAGCAGCCGTGGAAGCCAGCGTCTTTTGGAACAGCTCCGCATCTTCATTCAACTTGGTGCCATAGGTGGGCATCATGACGCGCAAGGACTTCTGCCAGTCCATTTTGAACTGGCGCGGGAAACTACGCTGCAACAGCTCGATCATGATGGGCACTGCCGTGGAGGCTCCCGGGGAGGCGCCCAGCAGGGCGGAGAGGGTCCCGTCGGCTGCGGTGATGACTTCGGTGCCGAACTGCAGGATTCCGCCCTTTTTGGCGTCCTTCTTGATGATCTGCACGCGCTGACCTGCCGTGATCAGTTCCCAGTCCTCGCCGTTGGCTTCGGGGAAGTACTCGTTGAGGGCATGGACCTTTCCGCCGCGGGACTTCGTCACTTCGCCCACAAGGTACTTCACCAGGTCGAGGTTGTCCTTGCCCACGGCCAGCATTGGAATGATGTTGTTGGGTCGGATGGAACCGGGCAGGTCCATGTAGCTGCCGTTTTTGAGGTACTTGGTGGAGAAGCCGCCATACGGGCCGAACAGCAATGAGCGTTCGCCGTCAACGAAGCGGGTATCCAGGTGTGGCACGGACATGGGCGGTGCGCCAACCGACGCCTGGCCGTAGACCTTGGTGCTGTGCTGGGACGCGATCTTCTGGTCCGTGCAGCGGAAGAACTGGCCGGAAACGGGGAAGCCTCCATAGCCCTTGCCTTCGGGGATGCCTGAACGCTGCACCAGGTGCAGCGCGCCGCCGCCACTGCCGACAAACACAAACTTTGCCTTGACTTTGCTGTGCTCGCCGGACTTCGGGTGCTTGAGGGAAACGTCCCACTGGCCGTCCGTGGTTCGCGCGACGTCGGTGACGGTGGTGCCGTAGTTGACTTCGACGCCGTTGTTGGCCATGTAGCCAATCAGTTCACGGGTCAACGCGCCAAAGTCGACGTCTGTGCCTTCCTCGGCGTACGTTGCCGCCACGACTTCCTTCGGATCCCGGCCGTTCATGACAAGCGGAGCCCACTTGGCAATGGTTGCGGGATCGTCGCTGTACAGCATGGAAGCGAAAACGGGGTTTGGCTTCAGCGCTTCGTAACGAGTCTTCAAGAACTTGCGGTTCTCTTCGCCAATGACAAAGCTCATGTGTGGGACGGTGTTGATGAATCCCTTGGGGGAGCCAATGTGTGACTCGTCCACCAAGTGCGACCAGAACTGACGCGAGAGTTGGAACTGCTCGTTGATGTTGATCGCTTTGGCGGGGTTGACTGAACCGTCTTCGGCAGCCGGGGTGTAGTTGAGCTCACAGAGCGCGGAGTGGCCGGTACCGGCGTTATTCCACGGACTTGAGGACTCCAACCCGGGAGTATCAAGCTGTTCAAACAGCGCGATCTTCCAAGTTGGTTCGAGTTGCTTGAGCATGGTGCCCAGCGTGGCGCTCATGATGCCGCCTCCAATGAGGACAACGTCAGCGTCTTTGGTGTTCGAGATGAAGGTCACAGTCAACTCCGGTAGAGGCTCTTACTGGCGCTAGAAGCGTATCGCGGCAGAAGCTCCTTGCCTAAATTCTTCCTTGATGGCTGGTTCTGCCACAGCCAAATCTACTGTGGCGCAGGGGCCAATTTCACTTTGTTGAAGACCTCGTTCAAGACGGGACTCAGGGGGTAGAAAACCACGCGGCTTGAGAGGGCGAGTGCTGAGATGGGGAAGGCAAGCGGCACTGCCGGGACCGTTGCGGCCAGCTGTTTACTGATCGCTTCATAGGCCGCCACGCGGTCCGGGCCGTCCGGGATGCTGCGTGCACGGGTTATTTTGGAAACTAGTTGAGGATCATCCATGCCCAGGAGCTTGGTGGGAGAGCCGAACAGCGGGCCCACGAAGTTATCCGGATCCGCGTAGCTGCCATTCCAGCCGAGCAGGCTCAGCGCGTGGTCTTCATTGCCGGTGACGGCTGGGACGTAGCCCTCGTTCCACGGGATGGGCACGGGCTTGATGTTGAATCCGGTGGCCGTGAGATTTGCGGCAATCTGGGCGTACACCTTTTCCGGTAACGGCAGGTACGGTCGCGCAGCGTTGGTGGGGTAGTAGAACTTCAGTTCCTCACCCTTGTAGCTGGAGGCAGCCAGCACAGCCTTGGCTTTCGCCGGATCATAGGGGATGCCTTCGACGGCGTTGTTAAAGCCGCTGAGCTTGGGGGGGATGAACTGGGCGGTGGCTGCCGTGCCGGCGATGAAGTAGTTGCTGACAAGCGTTGCTTTGTCGATCGATCCTGCAATCGCTTCGCGCACTTTTAGGTCAGCCAGGACGGGGATCTTTTGGTTGATGCCCAGGTACACGACTGAAAACGGGTCCCTTTGGAGCACCTGCTTCCCGTTTTTGATGAGTTTGTCGAAGTTGCCGGGCGTGACAGGGTCAAAACCGTCAATGGAACCTTCATCCAGCGCTGCAAAGCGGGTGTCGGGTTGGTCGAAGGTCTTGAAGTTCAGCGTCTTGATCTCACCTTTTTCGCCCCAATAATTTGGGTAGGCGTTCATCGTGACGGCCCCGACGGTTGCCGACGTGAAGGTGAAGGGGCCGGTGCCCACGGGGTGTTGGGCATAGCGGGAGATCTTCTTGCCGGAAAACTGTTCGTCCAGGACATTGGCCGTCCCTGCCGTCAACGCCGCGGGGGAGGAAATCGCGAAGGCCGGCAGGGTGAGGGCTTGCAGGAAATCCGTGAGCCGCACTTTCAGGCTCAGCGTGACCTTCAGCGGCCCGTCGACGCTGCAGCCCTGGTAGATCGTGTACTCAGGCTCATCTGCGAATCCACGGAACACCTGCTTGAACATCGTCGCTGAACCGTCGCCGCGGATGTCCGGGGGCAGGGTGTACCAGCGTTGGAAGTTCGTGCACACCGCTGCGGCGTCAAAGGCGGTGCCGTCCTGGAATTTCACGTCGGGGCGCAGGTCGAAGCTGTAGCCGAGCCCGTTGTCGAGCTCGGTCCACTTCGTGGCCAGGCTGGGGGCCGGTGCGCTCGTGACGGGGTCGATCGTCACCAAGCCCTCCAACACCTGGCGGCTCACCCTGTAGGACTCGGTGTCCGCAACAAGGGCCGGGTCAAAGCCCATCGGTTCGGAACCGGTGCCAAAGTTGAACGTGGCGGTGGGGGCCGGTGCTGCCGACGGGGCTGTGGTGGTGGGGGTGGGCAGCGGCGTCGCCGTGCAGGCAGTTGTTACCAGAAGAACGACGGCGCTCAGGGCCACCGCGCGCCACGTCACCTTTCGCAGGGGGCCGGCGGGGCTTTGCACGTTGTCGTTTCTCCTTGCAGCGCGAACGTTCCATCAGCCACTCATCATAGTGGGGGAATCTGGGCTTTTGCCGTTCCATGGCTGCGCGGGTGGTCGAAAGTGCCGCTTGCACCCGGTAGTATGATTCATGCTTCACGAGTGTTGCGCGAGTGGTGGAATTGGTAGACACGCAGGTTTTAGGTACCTGTGCCTTCGGGCGTAGGGGTTCAAGTCCCCTCTTGCGCACCAATAAAAAGACAACGACAAGGCCCCGGCTGATGAAAATCGGCAGGGGCCTTTTTGTTGTTCTACTTCTTGCTCCACCGAAGTGGGTGTCTGGTGGCGAGGTTCAGGTGGTAGGGGGAGGCGGTAGGGGTCAGGCGGTGTCGAGCTGCAAGTCGCGGCGCAACTTGGCGACGTGCCCGGTGGCACGGACGTTGTACTGGGCCACGGCAACCTTGCCGGCTTCATCAACTACGAGCGTTGAGCGAATCAAGCCTTCGTAGGTCTTGCCGTAGTTCTTCTTTTCTCCCCAAGCGCCATACGCCAATGCCACGGCGTGGTCGGCATCGCTGAGCAGAGGGAAGGTCAGGGAGTCCCGAGCGGCAAACTTCTCCAACTTCGCCACCGGGTCCGGGGAGATGCCCAGCACCTGATAACCGGCACCCTGCAACGCGGCAAGACTGTCACGAAAGTCGCAGGCCTGCTTGGCGCATCCCGGGGTCATGGCAGCGGGGTAGAAATACACAATCACCTGGCGGCCGGAGAAATCCGCTAGCGAGGTGGTGCCACCCTCGGCGTTGGGAAGGCTGAATGCGGGGGCCGAATCGCCGGGAACAAGGCGTTCACTCATGGAAGGACTCCTGAAGTTCTTATCGATGAAGTTGCTGGGGATAAACGGATGATGAACGTGCTGGGCAATAAAAAAACCGCTTCAATACTAGTTGTTACTAGTATTGAAGCGGTTTTCTCTGTGCACCCCTCGGGACTTGAACCCGAAACCCATTGATTAAGAGTCAATTGCTCTGCCAATTGAGCTAGAGGTGCATCTTGGCGCTGCTGTGAAGCACCTCTGGATTGTGTCCGTCGTGTTTCCCGCAACGGGATAAAACTATACGGCTTTTTTCCTTGACTGTGAAATCGAAAAGCCTCGTTGAGAGTCAGATCACACCAAAGGGGTGTTTTTCTCCCGAAATTCCGTGGGTTTCAGCGAAGAAAAATTCTTTGCTTCGATGGGTTCGTCACGACTCGAACCGGCACAGTGGCTTGGATCACGCTTTCGGTCGTAGACTGCCAGCATGAGCGTGGACACCAATTCAAACGAACCAGCAGGCGACGTCGTCCGGACAGCGGACGGCAAGCCAGACGTCAAACCCCGCAGCAGGGTGGTCACGGACGGCATTCATGCCTCCCCGGCCCGCGGAATGTTCCGTGCAATAGGCATGGGTGACGACGATTTCCGCAAACCACAGATTGGCGTGGCCAGTTCGTGGAATGAAATCACCCCGTGCAACCTGTCCTTGAACCGGCTGGCGCAGGGGGCCAAGGAGGGCATCTTCGCCGCCGATGGCTTCCCCATGCAGTTCGGTACCATCTCGGTGTCTGACGGGATTTCCATGGGACACGAAGGGATGCACTTCTCCCTTGTCTCACGTGAAGTCATTGCAGACTCAGTAGAAACCGTCATGATGGCTGAGCGGCTCGACGGTTCAGTGCTGCTGGCCGGCTGCGACAAGTCGCTGCCGGGCATGCTCATGGCCGCAGCCCGCCTGAACCTGGCCAGCGTGTTCCTCTATGCCGGTTCGATCATGCCCGGGTTTGCCAAGCTCGAGGACGGCACGGAGAAGGAAGTCACCCTGATTGACGCCTTCGAAGCCGTCGGCGCCTGCGCCGCCGGCAAGATGAGCATGAAGGACCTCGACTCGATCGAGCGGGCCATCTGTCCCGGCGAAGGTGCATGCGGTGGCATGTACACCGCCAACACCATGGCGTGCATCGGTGAAGCCCTCGGCATGTCGCTGCCTGGCTCGGCCGCCCCGCCCAGCGCCGACCGCCGCCGCGACATGTACGCACGCAAGTCCGGCGAGGCCGTTGTGCACCTGCTGGAAAAGGGCATCCGTGCCCGGGACATCATGACGAAGAAGGCCTTTGAAAATGCCATCGCCGTCACCATGGCCTTCGGTGGATCCACGAATGCGGTGCTGCACCTTCTGGCCATCGCCCGCGAGGCACAGGTGGACCTGACGCTTCATGACTTCAACCGCATTGGCGACAAAATCCCGCACCTGGGTGACCTGAAGCCGTTTGGCCGCTACGTCATGTTCGACGTGGACAAGATTGGCGGCGTGCCCGTCATCATGAAGGCACTACTCGACGCCGGTCTCATCCATGGCGACTGCCTCACCGTCACAGGCAAGACGGTTGCGGAGAACTTGGCTGAGATCAACCCGCCGGACCCCGACGGCAAGGTGCTGCGTGCGCTGGACAACCCCATTCACAAGACGGGCGGCATTACCATCCTGCACGGCTCCATGGCCCCGGACGGTGCTGTTGTGAAGAGCGCAGGCTTCGACCTGGACGTCTTCGAGGGAACCGCCCGAGTTTTTGAACGTGAGCAGGGCGCCTTGGCGGCCTTGGACAATGGAGAGATTCACGCCGGGGATGTCGTGGTGATTCGCTACGAAGGGCCCAAGGGCGGGCCTGGCATGCGTGAGATGCTCGCCATCACCGGCGCCATCAAGGGTGCCGGCTTGGGCAAGGACGTCCTCCTGCTTACGGACGGCCGTTTCTCCGGAGGAACCACCGGGTTGTGCATTGGCCACGTGGCTCCTGAAGCGGTCGACGGCGGGCCCATCGCCTTCGTCAAGGACGGAGACAGGATTCGTGTCGACATTGCCAAGCGCTCCTTTGACCTGCTGGTGGACGAGGCTGAGCTGGAGTCGCGCAAGGTGGGCTGGGAACCGCTACCCGCCAAGTTCACCACGGGTGTCCTGGCCAAGTACGTGAAGTTGGTCAACAGCGCCTCCACCGGCGCCTACTGCAACTAACACCTGCCTGCCTGAACCGTGTGGAACACGGTTCAGGCAGGTGCTTCCGGCCCTGTGCCCACTAGGTGGACTACGTGTCCATATAATGAGATAGTGGCGGTGCTGTTTGACACTCCGGAGCGGAAAACGGGAGACTACTCTTATGCAAACAAAGCTCCCAGTCGTCATTAGCTAGCGCGTGACACGAAATGACCGCACCCATGGTCATGGGCCTTGTGATTTTCTTCGATGAGAGAACGTCACCACACGTGCATACCCCTCGTTGAGAGCCTTATGGGCTGAGGGGTTTTTTTGTTTCCACCACCAGCGGCAACTCGTATCACTGCGTGTACCATCCAGAATTAGACGCAAACTGTAGAAGATTTACCCAAGAGCATGAGTTCCCCAAAGGAAGAACCGATGAGTAAAGGAACGCCCGCCAGCCCCGCGCTGATGGCAGCCAAGTCCTCCGGGCACGGTGCGCAAGGCAGCACCGCCTCAGGTGTCGTGAGCACCAGAAGCCAAGCCTCCGACGTCGTAGGTCCCAACAATGTTGTGGCCCCCGTACAGATGAGCGGCTCCGAAGCCCTCGTCCGCTCGCTTGAAGAACTTGGCGTCAAGGACATTTTCGGTTTGCCCGGTGGCGCAATCCTTCCCACCTACGACCCGCTGATGGCCTCGGATCTGAACCACATTCTGGTTCGTCACGAGCAAGGAGCCGGCCACGCGGCCCAGGGCTATGCCCAGGTCACGGGTGAAGTTGGCGTGTGTATCGCCACGTCAGGCCCAGGGGCCACGAACCTGGTGACAGCCATCATGGATGCGCACATGGACTCGGTTCCGCTCGTGGCCATCACCGGCCAGGTCTCCAGCGCCGTCATCGGCACGGACGCCTTCCAGGAAGCTGACATTGTCGGCATCACCATGCCCATCACGAAGCACTCCTACCTGGTCACTGACCCCAACGACATTCCGCGCGTTCTGGCCGAGGCCTTCCACCTGGCCTCAACCGGGCGCCCGGGCCCCGTACTGGTGGACGTGTCAAAGGATGCCCAGGTGGGTCCCATGACGTTCTCCTGGCCGCCGGTCATCGACCTGCCCGGCTACCACCCCGTCTCCCGCGGCCATTCCAAGCAGCTGCGTGAAGCAGCCCGCCTGATCCGCCAAGCCACCAAGCCCGTACTGTATGTTGGCGGAGGCGTCATCAAGTGCGACGCCTCGGCAAAGCTCATGGCTCTCGCCGAGCTGACAGGCATCCCCGTCGTCACCACCTTGATGGCCCGCGGCGCGTTCCCTGACTCGCACCACCTGCACGTGGGCATGCCCGGCATGCACGGCACGGTTTCTGCCGTGACCGCGCTGCAGCAATCGGATCTGCTCATCACCTTGGGTGCACGCTTTGACGATCGTGTGACGGGTGTGCTCAGCAGCTTCGCACCCCATGCCAAGGTCATCCACGCTGACATTGACCCGGCCGAGATCTCCAAGAACCGCACGGCCGACGTGCCGATCGTAGGCTCCCTGGCGGAGATCATTCCGGATCTCACGGTCGCCGTCAAGGCTGAATTCGACGCCAACGGCACCCCCGACCTGGGGGATTGGTGGGCGTTCCTGGGTAACCTGCGCGACACCTACCCGCTTGGCTGGACCGAACCCGAAGACGGACTCATGTCCCCGCAGCGCGTCATCTCCCGCATCGGCGCACTGACGGGACCCGAAGCGGTTTACGCGGCAGGCGTGGGGCAGCACCAAATGTGGGCTGCACAGTTCATCAAGTACGAGCGTCCCCGTTCCTGGCTCAACTCCGGCGGCGCAGGAACCATGGGCTACTCGGTTCCGGCAGCCATGGGTGCCAAGGTCGGCAACCCTGACCGCGTGGTGTGGGCCATAGACGGCGACGGCTGCTTCCAGATGACCAACCAGGAGCTGGCTACCTGCCGCATCAACAACATCCCCATCAAGGTTGCCATCATCAACAACTCGTCCTTGGGCATGGTGCGTCAATGGCAGACGCTGTTCTACAACAGCCGCTACTCCAACACCGACCTGAACACCGGGCACGACACCATCCGTGTCCCGGACTTCGTCAAACTGGCCGAGGCCTATGACTGTGTTGGGTTGCGCTGTGAACGCATTGAAGACCTTGACGCCACGATCGAAGCGGCGCTGGCCATCAATGACCGGCCCGTTGTCATCGACTTTGTGGTC
Source organism: Arthrobacter sp. (assembly GCF_030540645.1). Lineage (GTDB taxonomy): Bacteria > Actinomycetota > Actinomycetes > Actinomycetales > Micrococcaceae > Specibacter. The sequence continues at coordinate 7,580 of NZ_JAUNVV010000059.1, read as the reverse complement.
AGCCCGGACTCCATGGTGTGGCCGATGGTCCCGTCAGGGGTCAGCAACGACCAAATTCAAGTTGCCCGGAACATGACCCCGGTGTGGGACGAGGAGGACTAAGACATGGCTCGACATACTCTTTCCGTACTGGTTGAAGACAAGCCCGGTGTGCTGACCCGCGTGGCCAGCATGTTTGCCCGTCGTGCGTTCAACATCAATTCGCTGGCCGTTGGCCCCACCGAAATCCCCGGGATTTCCCGCATGACGGTTGTGGTGGACGCCGACGGAAACTTGATTGAACAAGTCACCAAACAACTCAACAAGCTGGTCAACGTCATCAAGATCGTTGAACTGGTTCCCGAGAACTCCGTGCAGCGAGACCACATCCTGGTCAAAGTGCGCGCCGATGCCGCCACGAGATTGCAGGTCACCCAAGCCGCCGATCTCTTCAGGGCCTCGGTGGTGGATGTGTCCACAGACTCATTGACCATTGAAGCCACCGGCTACGCTGACAAGCTGTCCGCTCTGCTGAACGTGCTGGAGCCCTTCGGTATCCGGGAAATCGTGCAGTCGGGCACCCTAGCCGTTGGCCGCGGATCCCGCTCCATGAGCGATCGGGCCCTTCGCGCCTCCTAGCGTGTGGGCACAAGCCCTGCCGCACCGCATGAAATACTTTCTCTATCAGCACCACCCACCATTTATTCAAGGAGTTTCACAGTGACTGACATGTTCTACGACGACGATGCAGACCTGTCCATCATCCAGGGTCGCAAGGTCGCCGTCATCGGCTACGGCAGCCAGGGCCACGCACACGCACTGAGCCTGCGCGATTCCGGCGTCGACGTCCGCGTCGGCCTGAAGGCAGGCTCCAAGTCCATCGCCAAGGCAGAGGCTGAGGGCCTGCGCGTCCTCAGTGTTGCCGAGGCAACGGCCGAAGCCGACTTGATCATGATCCTCACCCCGGACCAGGTTCAGCGCTTCGTTTACGCCGAGGACATTGCCCCCAACCTGAAGCCCGGCGACGCGCTGTTCTTCGGCCACGGCTTCAACATCCGCTTCGGCTACATCACCCCGCCGGCCGACGTCGACGTTGCCCTCGTTGCCCCGAAGGCTCCGGGCCACACCGTGCGCCGCGAATTCGAAGCAGGCCGCGGCATTCCCGACCTGATCGCCGTCGAGCAGGACTTCACCGGTGGCGCCAAGGCGCTGGCTCTGTCCTACGCCAAGGGCATCGGTGGAACCCGTGCAGGCGTCATCGAGACCACGTTCACCGAAGAGACCGAAACCGACTTGTTCGGCGAGCAGGCAGTGCTCTGCGGCGGCACCTCGCAGTTGGTGCAGTACGGCTTTGAGGTTCTCACGGAAGCTGGCTACAAGCCGGAGATCGCCTACTTCGAGGTGCTGCACGAGCTCAAGCTCATCGTTGACCTCATGTGGGAAGGTGGCATCGCCAAGCAGCGCTGGAGCGTTTCCGACACCGCCGAGTACGGCGACTACGTCTCCGGCCCGCGCGTCATCACCCCGGAGGTCAAGGAGAACATGAAAGCTGTTCTCGCTGACATCCAGAGCGGTGCCTTTGCCACCCGCTTCATCAACGACCAGGATGCCGGTGGACCGGAATTCATGGCGCTGCGCAAGAAGGGTGAAGACCACCCGATCGAGGCCACCGGCCGCGAACTGCGTGGATTGTTCTCCTGGATCAGCAACAGCGACGACTACACCGAGGGTTCCGTAGCCCGCTAGAAGCCAGGCATGTGACATAGATCGCTTGCGTCGCCCGTCATGGCGATTGTTACGGCAAGGAAGCCGGACTCCCATAAACTGGAGTCCGGCTTTTTTGTTGAAAGCACAACTGAAAAACCATCACCAAAATCCCCACAAGAACATAACCGAAAGCTAAAGAGGTCACCGGTGACAGCCACCAAGCCAGTAGTACTCCTCGCAGAGGAACTTTCGCCCGCCACCATTGAGGCGTTGGGTCCGGATTTCGAAATCCGCCAGACGGACGGAGCCGACCGTGCAGCCCTGCTGGCCGCCATTGTTGACGTCGACGCGATCTTGGTTCGCTCCGCAACACAGGTAGATGCCGAGGCCATTGCCGCAGCGAAGAAATTGAAGATCATTGCACGCGCCGGTGTGGGGCTGGACAACGTGGACATCAAGGCTGCAACGCAGGCCGGCGTCATGGTGGTCAACGCGCCGACGTCGAATATTGTCTCCGCTGCTGAACTGACCATCGGGCACATCCTGTCCCTGGCACGCCACATTCCCGCCGCCAGCACAGCGCTGAAGAACGGCGAATGGAAGCGTTCCAAGTACACCGGCACTGAACTGCTGGAAAAGAAGCTGGGCATCATCGGGCTGGGCCGTATTGGCGCTCTCATCACCGAACGCGCCAAGGCCTTCGGCATGGAAATCGTCGCCTACGACCCCTACGTCACCTCCGCCCGCGCCGCCAGCCTCGGCGTGCAGCTGCTCAGCTTTGACGAGCTCCTGGAGCAGTCCGACTTCATCACCATCCACATGCCGCGCACCCCCGAAACGCTAGGCATGATCGGCACCGAAGCATTCAAGAAGATGAAGAAGAGCGCCTACGTCATCAACGTGGCCCGCGGCGGCCTCATCGACGAAGCAGCCCTGAACACGGCACTGCGCAACGGCGAAATTGCCGGCGCCGGCATCGACGTGTTCGTCAAGGAGCCCGCCACCGACGTGGACTTCCTTGAACTCGACAACGTCATTGCCACCCCCCACCTGGGAGCCTCCACCGGTGAAGCCCAGGAAAAGGCCGGCGTCTCCGTGGCCAAGTCAGTCCGCTTGGCACTTGCCGGGGAACTCGTCCCCGACGCCGTCAACGTCGCCGGCGGCGTCATTGACCCCGCTGTGCGCCCCGGCATCCCGCTCATCGAAAAGTTGGGCCGCATCTTCACCGCCCTGACCCACGCCTCGGTGACCCAGATCGACGTCGAGGTTGCCGGTGAAATCGCAGCCCTTGACGTCAAGGCGCTGGAACTCTCGGCGCTGAAGGGCGTGTTCAAGGACGTTGTGTCCGAGCAGGTCTCCTACGTCAACGCCCCCATCCTGGCTGAGCAGCGAGGCATCAACACCCGTCTGATCACCACGCTGGAGTCCGCCGACTACCGCAACATGCTGACCATCCGCGGCGCCCTGTCCGACGATTCGCAGATCTCCGTCTCGGGTACCTTGACCGGCCCGAAGCAGATCCAGAAGATCGTTGACGTCAACGGCTACGAGCTGGAAATCCCGATGAGCGACCACCTGCTGGTCATCTCCTACGCCGATCGTCCCGGCGTCGTCGGCTCCTTGGGTCGCCTGCTGGGCGAAAACGGCGTCAACATCGCCGGCATGCAGGTTGCCCGCCACAACGAAGGCGGCCAGGCCCTGGCACTGATCACGGTTGACAGCTCCGTACCGCAGTCGCTGCTCGAAGACATCAAGACCGAAATCGGCGCCACCATGGCCCGCGAGGTCGACCTGGAAGACTAGCACTGCCCCCGGGTCTGCCCGGGCGCGTCGGGCCGCGGGCGGCGCCCCCCCGGCGGTGGGGACGCCGCCGTCGTTCGTCCTGCTTCCTGGTCCCTGATTCTGGCTGGACTGTGGGCGGTGTCGCCCTTCGGCGATGTCCGCGCGTTCACAGGGCCGGATCCATTGCAAATCGCGGGTCGTCACGCGTCTCGTTTTGCGGGCCCCGTCACTATCGAGGCACTGGCTGCCGCGTGTCGCCGCTCCCAACGCCATTTGGCGCGGCCTTTGCATCATTCGCTCAGATGACGCCATCCACCTACCGGGCCCAGTTCCGCAACCGTGGGGAACCGTCGTGCCGTAGCGCGCCGCTGCGTGCGGACACGAATCGGTGTTTTACCCGAGTTCACGGTAAATTCATAGGGTGACATCAACTGAGACGGCCAAGACGCCCTACTACCTGACCACTGCCATCACGTACCCCAACGGCGACCCGCACATCGGGCACGCCTACGAGTACATCGCCACCGACGCCATGGCCCGCTTCAAGCGCCTGGACGGCTTTGACGTGAAGTTCCTGACGGGTACCGATGAGCACGGCATGAAGATTGCGCAGACAGCCGAGAAGGAGGGCCTCACGCCGAAGGAACTCGTTGACCGCAATGTCACGATTTTCAAGGACACGCACAAGGCCCTGGGCATCACGTACGACCGCTTCATCCGCACCACTGACGCCGACCACTACGCCGCGTCGCAGGCCATCTGGAAGAAGATGGAAGAAGCCGGGGACATTTACCTCGGTAAGTACGAGGGCTGGTATTCGGTCCGCGACGAGGCCTACTACGGTGAAGACGAGACGGAACTGCGCGAGGATGGCAAGCGTTACTCCAAGGTCACCGACACGGAGCTGACGTGGACTGAAGAGGAAAGCTACTTCTTCCGCCTGTCCAACTACCAGGACAAGCTGCTGGCGCTCTACGAGTCACAACCCGAATTCGGTGCCCCCCGGACCCGTTTCAACGAGGTCATCAGCTTCGTCAAGGGCGGCCTTGAAGACCTCTCCGTCAGCCGTACCACCTTCGACTGGGGCGTTCCGGTGCCAGGCAATGACAAGCACGTCATGTACGTGTGGGTCGACGCGCTGACGAACTACCTGACCGCCGTCGGCTATCCGGATGAGGATTCCGAGGCGTTCAAGAAGTACTGGCCGGCAGATGTGCACATCATCGGCAAGGACATTTCCCGCTTCCACGCCGTGTACTGGCCCGCGTTCCTGATGTCTGCCGGGCTGGAACTGCCCAAGCGCGTCATGATCCACGGATTCCTGCACAACAACGGCGTGAAGATGTCCAAGTCACTGGGCAACGTGGTGGCCCCGGCTGACTGGGTTGCCCAGTACGGTCTGGACCAGGTACGGTTCTTCCTGCTGCGTGAAGTGCCCTTTGGTGCCGACGGTTCCTACAACCACGACGCTGTAGTGGGCCGCATGAACTCAGACCTCGCCAACAACTTGGGCAACCTGGCCCAGCGTTCGCTGTCCATGGTGGCGAAGAACTGCGAGGGCGTGGTACCTGTGCCGGGTGCGTTCAGCGAGGCCGACGAAACGATTTTGGCGGCTGCCCGCGAACTCCTTGAGTACTCCCGCGCCGCCTACCAGGTACAGGATTTCCATGGTTCGCTGGAAAAAATTTGGCATGTGCTGGGCGACACCAACGCCTACTTTGCGGATCAAGCCCCCTGGGTGCTGCGCAAGACGGACGTGCCGCGCATGGAAACCGTGCTGTACGTGACCCTCGAGGTGCTGCGCATTGTCTCCATCCTGGTCCAGCCGGTCATGCCCGACGCTGCCGCGAAGTTGTTGACGGTGCTGGGTCAGGGCAATAGCGCCGACGACGCCGTTCGCCAGTTCGCTGCCATCGGCACACCACTGGCAGCAGGGACCGCGCTGCCGGCCCCCACCCCCATCTTCCCCAAGTATGAGGAGCCGGCAGAAGCATAGCTCCGGCGTGCTGGACCCCTGGGACCGGGGTCAGCGCCGGCTTGAGCGCATGGCTTTCACGACGGCGACCGGGCAGTCCGTGTGATCCGGTGTCGTGCTCTGAATGGCCTTTCCCACGGACAGCTCTGCGTATTCGGGGGAGTTAACGGCATAAAGGGCGACGTGCCCGTCGGCGTTTGCATGGACACCCCAACCGTATTTCTTGCCGAGGTCGGATGCCCTCAGGCACGGCCTGCCCTTGCTGAAGTAGTGCTCCCGTGCAGAAGGGCGTTCGGACTCCGTCAGCCCTGCCCGATCCGCATACACAGTGAAAATCACGTCGTCCGAGGTGAACCGGTAGGGGTTCTGCGAGATCAACTGAAACGTACGCGAGGCGATGGACGGGTTTTCGAGCTTTACCGGCGGGATAACCCCATGGTCGGCAGGGCAGTCGTCTGCAATCGCAATGAGCGTGTTCACGTAGTTGGTGGTGTGCATGCTGTGGCCTTTCCTTTGAGTCGGGTGGGGGTTCAGAGCTGCCGGCCGAGCCTGGCCAGCACAAGTGTGTCCCCGATCGTGGAGCGCCCGAAAGCGCCGTCGAACTCCCTGTTGGCTACTGCTTCCGGACTGAAAGCGTCCAGCACGGCCGTGCTGTGTGAACGCCAGGCGGCTGCAGGATCCCCTCCATGGTCCGGCACTGGGCCCAGGAGCAGAGTCAAGGGGGTGTTTGCTGCTTCAAAGTCGCTTATCGTGGAGTTCATGTGGGCAGCGTATCTGCTCTGCGAAATGGACGCTTGATGAAATCCGACACTGGTTCCCAGCACCGCGATCCGATCGAGCGCGCACATTTGCGGGACCCGCGAGACGTTTCGCACACCATCTACAGATACCCGCCGGGAGCGGAACTTCTGCCGCTGATTGGCCGCTACTGGTTTCCTGTGTGGTCGGTGCCGGCTGGAGCCGAAGAGTCCCATAAAGCCGTGATGGCAGCCTATGTAGATGTCCTTCGCGGTTTCCTGCCGATAGACGAAGAGGGACAGCTCATCAATGAGATCGTCCGCTACGTGGAAAACAACCGCGGGGTGTTGCGGGTCGGCCAAATCTGCGGACGATTTAACCTGCCGGAGCGAACAGTCCAACGGCTGGTGCGCCGTCGTTTGGGGTTGACGCCGAAATGGCTGATCCAACGCCGCCGCCTGCACAAGGCAGCTGAGCGCCTGCGTGATTCCTCAGCCACGGCGGCAGAATTGGCTTTCCTGCTTGGATACGCTGACCAAGCCCACTTCATTCGTGACTTCAAGAAGGTCATATCGCTGAGGCCGGGGCAGTTCTCTGAGCTAAACCGCGGCTGAGGTCCTGAAAGACATCTTCGTCATCGCTCGCATCCGTGACACGCCGCGGCTAGGGTGGGGCAACGGTCGCGGCGTTCCTACCGCGCGACTTGGCGGCCGCTTGGCCAGCACACTGACCACCAGCAAAAGGGGATCAACCATGAAACTCACCGTCAACACGTTCATGACCCTCGACGGGGTTATGCAGGGTCCAGGTGGAGCTGAAGAGGACCCCACAGGTGGTTTTAGCAGGGGTGGGTGGCTGGTGCCCTACGTCGACGAAGGTTTCGGTGAGGTCGTGGACCAGTGGTTTGCTGCCGGTGACGCCGTGCTGCTCGGCCGGACCACTTATGATCTGATGAGCGCGTTTTGGCCGCTGGTAACTGATCCCGAGGATACGACGGCGGCAGCGCTGAACGGCCGCGCCAAGTATGTCGTCTCCAACACGCTGGAGGAGCCGGCGTGGGCGAATACGACCGTGGTCTCCGGAGACGCCGTCGAACAAGTGCGGGCGTTGAAAGCGGAATTGGGCGAGGGGGAACTTCAAGTGCACGGCAGCGCCCAACTTGCGGCGGCGCTCCATGAGGCCGGCCTTGTCGATGAGTACCGTCTGCTGGTGTTCCCGGTATGCGTCGGGGCGGGGAAACGGCTGTTCCAAGGTGATGGACCCGGAGTTGGGTTCGAAGTGGCCGAAACCCGCACCACCCCGGCTGGAGTCACGTATCTGAACTTGCGCCCCACAGAGTTTCAGTCCGGCGTTGTCCACATAGTCGACGGCAAGGACACGGTATAGGCCTGCGATCCTG
>NZ_JAUNVV010000058.1:3670-23184 GCF_030540645.1 Arthrobacter sp. | reverse complement strand
GCAGGAGCAGACATACTGCCCCGCGAACCGGCACCCCTTGTTTTTACATCAACAAGAATAAAGATAAGGCTCGATTCTATGAGATGGACGCAAAAACATCGCTCCGCGGCACTTGCCATGACGGTGCTCCTGGGAGCGGCAACACTTCCGTTGAGCGTGCTCGCCTCACCGGCAATGGCCGCTCCGGCCGCTGACACAAGTGCGGTAACGGCCCCGCCCGCAGATGCGGACTACACCAACGCCGTCACCCCACCCATGGGCTGGAACAACTGGGCGCACTACATGTGCGACATTGACGAGCAGCTTTTCAGGGACCAGGCTGATGCCATTGTGGCCAAGGGCCTGGACAAGGCCGGCTACGACACCGTCACGGTGGACGACTGCTGGATGCAAAAGGACAGGGACGCCAACGGGGACCTGCAAACCCGTGCGGAAACGTTCCCGTCGGGCATGAAGGCGCTGGGAGACTACATACACTCCAAGGGTCTGAAGTTCGGCCTGTACCAGGACTCCGGGGTGGTGACTTGCTCCGGAGGCGACTACGCCGGCAGCTACGGCCATTTCGACGAGGACATGAAGCTGTTCGCCAAATTTGGTGTTGACTACGTGAAGATGGACGGCTGCAACGTCCCTTCCGTCGCCGGTGAAACGCAGGAACAAACCTACAAGCGGATCTATTTTGAGGAAGCCGAGGCGATCAAGAACAGCGGCCGACCCATGGTCCTGTCCAACTCTGCACCTGCCTACTTCTCCATCCCGGCCAAGCTGCCGGCCTGGTACTCCGTCATGGACTGGTCCGGGGATATGAGTCAACTCTGGCGTGAATCATGGGACATCGATGTCTACAACACGGCCAACCCGAGCACCAGCCGCTGGCCCGGCATCATGCGCAACTACGACTACAACAAGCCGATCCAGCGCTTCGCCTCGGTGGGGCATTGGAATGATCCGGACTACATCATTGGCGGCAACGCCGGCGTGAGCCCCGTGGAGGCCCGCACCCAACTCTCACTGTGGTCGATGATGGCCTCCCCGCTGATTCTCAGCACGGACATCACCGCCATCCCGGACAGCTTCTTGGCCGAGCTCAAACATCCCGGCATGCTCGCCATTGACCAGGACCCGGCCGGGATCCAGGGAACCCTTGTCAGCAGCGACGGCACGGCCGAGGTCATGTACCGCCCCCTGTCTGACGGCACCTTTGCGGTGAGCCTGTTCAACCGTTCCGGGGCAAGCGCCACGGTCAGTACGACGGCGGCCAAGCTTGGTTTTGCGACGGGCGGAAGATACGAAGTCACCAACGTGTGGACCGGTGAAAAGAGCACCACGACGGGTGATTTCAGTGCCGTCCTCGGTGCCCATGCGACCGAACTGTTGCGGGTAAAGCCTGTAGCCGGCGCAGCCTTTGGTGCCGCTTCCGGGCAGATCATGGCCCCAACTGAGAGCCGCTGCCTTGATGCTTCGGCAGCAGCGGCCACGGCCGGTGCCGCCGTGACGCTGCAAAACTGCAACGGCAGTGAAGCCCAGCGCTTCGTGCGCGGGAACAACCGCAGCCTGCACGTGTTGGACAAGTGCGCCACTGTTGGCGGTGACGGAATCCGCGGGTCCGATTTGGTGCTGGAAGACTGCACGGGAGCCGAGAACCAAAGCTTCGGGTACAAAAAGAACGGCCAGCTGATCAGCGATTCGGCGGCGTTGTGCGTAGGCACGCCGGGAGGGGCCGCGGCGACACTGGACACCTGCGGGGACAACCCGCTGCACCAGATCTTCTCCGTCCCGGGCGATGCCACCAGCACGGTGGACGCACTGCCGGCCATTCCGCCGTCGGGCACCAACTGGCTCTCCGACCTTTCCTGGACGAGCGCGTCCGTGGGCTACGGGGTCATCGGCATCGATTCCGGCGTGAAGGACAACGCCTCCGACGCGGATGTGCCGCTGACCGCGAACTACACCGATCCGGCCACGGGCAAGAAGCCGGTCTATGCAAAGGGCCTGGGTGTGCATGCAAGCTCCACAGTCAGCTATGACCTGGCCGGAAACTGCAGCGCTTTCAGCTCCGATGCGTTCATGCAGGACCCCTTTACCGGAACCGTTGTCTTCTCCGTATGGACGGACGGCGAAAAGCGCTGGATCTCCGCACCCTCCGGTGCGGGCACAGCACCCCAAACCGTCAGTCTCGATGTGTCCGGGGCGAAGACCCTGGAACTCCACGTTGACCCGCCGGCCGGCGGCAACATCAACGGTGCCCACGGTGACTGGGGCAGTCCGCAGGTCGTCTGTGCCGAGGCAGACACCCAACTACCGGTGACCACGGCGACGTTCTCGGGCAAGCCGTCGGCCTCCGGCTGGTACACCAGCGCCACGACGTTGACGCTTGGTGCAACCGACAATGACAAGGTGGCCTCTACTGAGTACCGCCTCAACGACGGGGGCTGGGAAGTTTATGCGGCACCCCTGGCATTGCCGGAGGGCGAGAGCGCGATGGATTTCCGTTCCACGGACGCCACAGGCAACCGTGAACCGGCCAAATCGATCATCGTCAAGGTGGATACGCAGGTGCCGACGGTTTCGGCGGTTGTTGATGCGGATGCGCGCACTGTCACGGTGGTGGCTGCTGATTCGGGTTCGGGTGTTGCTTCGGTGGAGTTCTCCATTGATGGAGGGGGCACGTGGCAGGCCTATTCTGCTGCGATTGTTGCGGGGGATGCCGGTGTTTCGGTTTCCTACCGTGCCACGGACAAGGCTGGTCTGGTTGCGGTCTCAACGGTTGATGCTGTTGTGGCTCCGGTGGAGACAGCTGATCCTGGTGCACCGTCCCTGTCTGCACCTGCTTCTGTGGTTGCTGGTGCTGAGTTCACGGTTTCTGCCAAGGATTTGGTTGCGGGTGAGTCTTACGAACTGTGGATTCATTCGGCGCCGGTGAAGCTGGCAGTGGTGAAGGCAGGCGAGGATGGAACTGCGTCGGTGAAGGTAAGCGTTCCGGCGGGTTTTGCTGCTGGTGCGCATGAGTTGAGGTTGGAGTCCGGGGGCAGTGTTGTGGCCCGGACGGCGATGGTGGTCACGGCTGCAACGGTTGACCCTCCCGTCAATGAAACGTCCAAGCCCAGCAGCTCTGCAGGCAACAACAACAACGCCGGCAACAACGGCAGCAATAACGCCGGCAGCAGCAACGCCGGGCAGGGCAATGACCTTGCCAGCACCGGTGCCAAGGTCATGCTGCCGGCAGGCATCGCCTTGCTGCTGGTGCTCGGAGGTGGTGTGGCGCTGGTAATCACCCGCCGCCGTCGGGCATAAGAAGCAGCACAGCCCGGTGTTGAGAGGCAAGTGAAGGCCGGGCGGCAAATGCCGGGTAGCAAGACCAGGGGCCCCTTCTGCAGAACGCGGAAGGGCCCCTGGTGCTTCAACCGGAGTCGCCGTCACGCGTCCCTACACAAGCGGTGCACGTCGGCCTCCCGGGATGGGAGACTTAAAGGGTGGGACACATTGACGTTGCAAACATTGACTATTTTCTCTCCGACGGCCGCCAGCTCCTCAACGGGGTGAACTTCCGCGTCTCCGACGGCACCAAGACGGCCCTGATTGGCCCGAATGGCACGGGCAAAACAACCCTGCTGCGCATTATCTGCCAGGACATCAAGGCAGATGAGGGTGCCGTGTCGCGTTCCGGGAGCATGGGCGTCATGCGCCAGTTCGTGGGCCAGGTCCGCGACGAAAGCACAGTCCGCGACCTCTTGCTCTCCGTCTCCTCGGCGAATATTGCCGCGGCGGGCAAAGCCGTTGACGACGCGGAACTGGCCATGATGGAGCGCGACGACGAACCCAGCCAAATGGCGTATGCCCAAGCCATTGCGGACTGGGGCGACGTTGGAGGCTATGAAATGGAAACGACCTGGGACGAAGTCACCATGGCTGCCATGGGCCTGGACTTCTACACGGCGCAATACCGCAAGGCGGCCTCCCTCAGCGGCGGCGAGCAAAAGCGCCTGGTCCTGGAAGCCTTGTTCGCCGGGCCCGACGAGGTATTGCTGCTCGATGAGCCCGATAACTACCTTGATGTGCCGGGCAAGCGCTGGCTTGAAGCCAAGATGGCCGAGTCGAACAAGTCGGTGCTGTTCGTCAGCCACGACCGCGAGCTGCTGGCGAATGCCGCGAACAGAATTGTCACGTTGGAACCGGGCATCAACGGTGCCTCCAGCTGGACGCACGGCGGCGGATTCGAGTCGTACGTAAAGGCGCGGGAGGACAGGAACGCAAGGTTTGAAGAGCTTCGGAAGCGTTGGGACGAGGAGCACGTCAAGCTCAAGGAACTCGTCAACATGTACAAGACCAAGGCAGCTTTCCGTTCCGACATGGCCAACAGGTATCAGGCGGCCCAGTCGCGGTTGGCCCAATTTCTGGAAAAGGGCCCACCGGAGGCCCTGCCGATCGAGCAAAACGTGAAGATGCGGCTGAAGGGCGGCCGCACCGCCAAGCGTGCCGTCGTGGCGACCAAGCTGGAGCTCACAGGCCTCATGAAACCGTTCAGCACGGAGGTCTGGTTTGGCGACAGGGTTGGCGTGCTGGGCTCCAACGGCTCCGGAAAGTCACACTTTTTGCGCCTGCTTGCGGCGGGCGGTTCCGACCCGGACAAAGAGCACGAACCGGTGTCCGACGTCGAAATTGCCCACGTGCCCCATGAGGGCTCCGTGAAGCTTGGTGCCCGCATCCGCCCGGGATTCTTTGCCCAGACCCACGCCCGGCCGGACCTTTTGAGCCGGACGCTGCTGGACATCCTGCACCGCGGCGATGAACACCGTTCCGGATTGGGTCGCGAAGCTGCCGCAGGTGCCCTTGACCGCTACGGCCTGGCGTCCAGTTCCGAGCAAAAGTACGACTCCCTCTCAGGCGGGCAGCAGGCAAGGTTCCAGATTCTGCTGCTGGAACTTTCCGGGGCTACACTGCTGCTGCTGGACGAACCAACCGACAACTTGGATCTGCACTCGGCCGAGGCGCTGGAAAAAGCCATCGACTCCTTTGAAGGCACAGTGCTGGCCGTGACCCATGACCGCTGGTTTGCCCGATCGTTCGACCGATTCCTGGTTTTTGGCTCCGATGGCAAAGTTTACGAATCTGAAGAACCTGTTTGGGATGAAAAACGGGTCGAGCGTGCCCGCTAAGCCTTCGCAACGCCACCCTGAACTGCTGAACTATAGAGTAAGTGCACCATGACCCAACAAATAATCCGCCGTGCGACCTTTGCCACCTTTACCGTATTTGCCATCAACGGCTTCGTGTTCGCCAGTTGGGCTGCCCGAATTCCAGCAGTCACAAGGATTCTTGAGCTGGCGGCTGGGGAAATGGGCCTGCTGTTGTTGACGATCGCCGCCGGATCTGTGATTGCCCTGCCGTTGGCGGGGACGGTCGTGGGGCGGATCGGAACGGCCAGCACCATCCGGGTGGGCGGCTTCACGTCCTCTTTTGGTGGGCTCATTATTGCTGCGGCGCTGTCCGCGCACCATGTCCCGTTCACTGCCGTGGGGCTGTTCTTCTTCGGCGTGGGCATCGGGTTGTGGGACGTCGCGCAAAATATTGAGGGTGCGGCTGTTGAACGCCAACTGGGCAAGACCATCATGCCGCAGTTCCACGGTGGCTTTAGCGGAGGTGCCCTTGTCGGGGCCCTTGTGGGTGCCGGACTGTCAGCGTTGCATGTGAGCATGTCAGTGCACTTGTTGGCCATTGTCATCGCCGTGGTGGTGGCCATGATTTTTGTACCCAGCATGTTCCTGCCGGAGGAGACCTTGGTGCATGGGGTAACCCGGACACCGGCTGGCGCATCCAAAGGGCGCAGTGCTTGGCGCGAAAGCCGCACTCTTCTGGTGGGATTGGTAGTGCTCGGCGCTGCCCTGACCGAAGGGGCGGCCAATGATTGGATTGCCAAGGCGACCGTTGACGGCATGGGGGCCACAGAAGCCGGCGGGGCCATCATGTTCGCCGTGTTCGTCGCTTCAATGACCTTGTTCAGGTTCTTCGGTGGCCGCTTTGTTGACCGCTATGGCCGAGTCCGGGTGTTGTTCGGCAGCCTCGGGGCCGCATTGCTGGGCCTTGTGTTGTTTGTCGTCGCCCCGAACATGCTGTTGGCAGGTCTCGGCGCGGTATTCTGGGGTGCCGGTGCGGCCTTGGGATTCCCACTGGGCATGTCCGCAGCTGCCGATGATCCAGCCAGAGCCGCCGCACGTGTATCCGTAGTTTCAACGGTGGGTTACGTGGCGTTTCTTGGCGGCCCGCCGCTGTTGGGCTTCTTGGGTGACCATGTGACGATCCGCTGGGCCCTGCTGGCAATCGTGGTGGCCATTGTGGCATCTATTCTGACGGTGCCTGCAGCCAAGCCGCTTCCCCAACCGGGCCTGGACCGAGCTACCCGCTGAGGCGTGTAAGTATGCTGTTCGGGATATATACCATGAGTGCTGCCAGCAACCAGCGGCGGCAAAGGCCAAAACTATTGGGTCATCCGTTTGGACTACCCGGAATGAACCCTGATTCATCCCTGAGGTAGAAGAAAATGGCGCCGCTATTGCGTACCGTAGATGTAGATTCGCTACGAGGGCCACAATCATGGCCCAAACAACCCGGCGACCGCCAAAAGGGGAAGTCCACATGATTGAGGCAACAAATCTGGCCAAGCGCTACGGCGCCGTGATGGCTGTTGGGGGTGTTTCCTTCACCGTCAAGCCGGGCATTGTGACAGGATTCCTGGGACCGAACGGCGCCGGAAAGTCGACCACGATGCGCCTGATCGTGGGCTTGGACAAGCCCACCGCAGGCAGTGTCACCGTCAATGGGAAAAAGTATGCTGACCACCGCGACCCATTGCACCAGGTAGGCGCGCTCCTTGACGCCAAGGCCGTGCACACCTCCAGAAGTGCCTACAACCACCTGCTGGCTCTTGCCTCGACGCACAACATTCCTACCGCACGCGTCAACGAAGTCATCGACATGACGGGGCTGGCCGCCGTCGCCAAGAAGAAGGCTGGCGGTTTCTCCCTCGGCATGGGACAGCGGCTGGGCATTGCCTCGGCACTGCTGGGCGACCCACAGACGCTGATCTTGGACGAGCCGGTTAATGGGTTGGACCCCGAAGGCGTGCTGTGGGTGCGTAATCTGGCCAAGCACTTGGCCGGGCAGGGCAAAACGGTGTTTCTGTCCTCGCACCTGATGAGTGAAATGGCGCAAACGGCAGACCACCTCATTGTGATTGGCCGCGGGCAGATCATTGCCGATGCCCCCATCGCCCAGATCCTGGCAGGCACCCAACAGGCCAAGGTCCGCGTGCGCACGCCGGAGGTGACCAAGTTGAGTCAATTGCTGGGTAACAATGGTGTCCGCGTTGAGTGCCATGAAAATGAGACGCTTGAGGTGACGGGGCTCGACTCACGCCAGATTGCCGCTACAGCCCTGGAGAACCGGGTGCTGGTCTACGAACTGACGCCACTGACAACCTCCTTGGAAGATGCGTACTTCAACCTCACCAAGGATGCAGTGGAGTACCACTCGCAGGACTTTTCCAACGACGCGTCAGCCCCGGCCACCGCGAAGGAGCCCCAACGATGAGCACCACGAAAATTTCCGCACCTGCGCACGTTGCCGGCGGTTCCCTGACATTCATGGGAGTGCTGCGCAGCGAGTGGATCAAATTCCGTTCGCTGCGCTCCACGAAGCTGTTGCTGTTGTTCACTTTTGTCGCCATGGTGGGAGTGGGAGCCTTTGCCGCCTGGGTGCGCGGGATGGTGGTGCAGGGCATCATGGAATTTGGCGCAGCCGGCCCTGCGGGTCCGCCCGGGCGTGAGTTGCCGACCACTGGTGCCCCCAAAATGACCATTGACCAGGCCATAGCCGCAGCCAATCAGCAAGGCTTGAACATTTACGGCACGCCCATTGCTGGTTTGCAACTGGGGATCCTGGTCCTTGGTGCCCTCGCGGTGCTGTTGATCGCCTCAGAATTCGGCACAGGCATGATCCGCTCCACCATGACGGCGGTACCCAAGCGCCTGCCGGTGTTCTTTGCAAAGGCGATTGTTCTGGTGGTGGTTTCCTACGTTCTGACGCTGGTGGCAGCCTTTGTCACCTTCTTGGTGTCAATACCCATTCTGGGGATTTATGACATCAACATGTCGCTGGACATGGATGGTGTGCTGCGGAGTATTTTGCTGGGCGGGGTCTACGTCGCAGGAGTAGCTGTCATTGGCCTGTCGCTGGGCACACTTTTGCGCAGTGCGGCCGCTGGCATCGTGGTCTTGGTGGCGTTGTTTTTCCTGCTGGAAATCGCCACCTCACTGCTGGGCTTGGTCCCTGGAGACTTCTGGAAGTACGTCAGCCAGTACATACCCAGTGTGGCTGGCGGACGCATGCTGGAGATTGGTGACAAGGCTGCCTTCATCAGCCCCCTGTCAGGCGGACTGATTTTCCTCGCTTGGATTGTTGTCATCACAGTTCCGGCCATCGTCTCGTTCAAGAACCGTGACATCTAGAACCCGTGCCGTGCCTGGCCACTGAGGACAGGAACATGCGTACACAAAGCCAGGCGGGGGTCGGGCAACGAACGGCCGCGCCCCCCGTCGAATCACCATCCGTAGAACGGCGGGCCGAGGAGTTCGCGGCCCGCCGCCGCGGCGTATTCAGAACCTACTTTTACCACCATCCGCGCATCATGGATGTGCTTGTGGTGCTGGTGTATCTGTTGATCAGTTCAGCAAGTCTCATCAGCGTTGCCTGGACGGTCACCAACCTCGGCGTGCACGCAGTCGTCGTGCTGGCCACAGCCGTGGTGCTCATGTTCCGCCGGGACAAGCCGCTGACCGTGCTGGTCGTTATTTCCGTTTTTGAGCTGATTAATATTTCACTGGTGACCGGTTCGGGAAACATTGGCGTTGGCATCTGGTTTGCCCTGTACACCACAGCAGTCCACTACCGTCCGTTGCTCAGCTTTCCCATTGCTGTCGCGTCGAGCATCCCGCTGACCATTTTCACGTTCTTTTTCTACCGATTCCCCAATGACCTGTTGGTGTCCGAGGGACCCACAGCCGAGCAAACGAAGATCATTTCTGCCATTATGATGCTGCTGGCAAACATCATTGCCGCAGGAATAGGCGCTTCCGTGCGAAGCGCGCGCCAACACGATGCCGAGCTTCGCCAATGGGCTGTCAGGAACGCCCAACTTGCCTCAGTGGCCGAGCGCAATAGGATTGCCCGTGAAATGCATGACGTGGTGGCCCACTCGCTTACCGTCATGGTGGCACTTTCAGATGGGGCCGCCGTCGTTCTCAAACGCGACCCGGTCAAGGCGGGGGAGGTGCTGGGGCAGCTCTCACAAACCGGGCGCACGGCTCTGACCGACATGCGCAGGGTTTTGGGTGTGCTGCGTGCTGAAGGTGGCACCAGCTTGAGCCCACAGCCGCATCAAAGTGACATGGGAGCCTTGATTGAAGGCTTTCGGCAGGCGGGCTTGCCGCTGACCTTCACCCAGTCCGGGCCACCAATGCCCCATGACCCGGCACTTGCGCTGACGGTCTACAGGATTGTGCAGGAATCATTGACGAACGTTCTGCGTTACGGCACCGCCGTGTCGCGGGTACGGGTGGAAATTGAGAACAACCTCAACCGTGATGAGCTTTTCGTTCGCATCAATGACAACGGGCACGGGTCGTTGAGTGGGCTCATGGGCCCGAATGCTCACATGGGGACAGGTAACGGCATTTCCGGCATGCGTGAACGTGCCGGAATATACGCTGGAACTGTTGAGGCCGGCCCGATGCCGCAGGGTGGTTGGATGGTTGAGGCAGTGTTGCATCCAGGCGTCGGCACTTCATGAGTGAGCTTTTCGGGGAGGACATATGGAACAGGATTCCGTGAGCAGGAACATTATCAAGGTTCTGCTTGTCGATGACCAACCGCTGCTGCGCATGGGGTTCAAGCTGATTCTTGAGGGGGAGGAAGATCTCCACGTGGTCGGTGAGGCTTCCAACGGCCGTGAGGCCCTCGCAGCGGTGGAACGGCTGGACCCCGATGTGGTGCTCATGGACGTCCGTATGCCTGATATGGACGGCATCGCCGCGACGGAGGGCATCAGTGCATCCCGTTCTGAGGCGCGGGTCATCATCTTGACCACTTTTGACCTGGACGAGTACGCCTTTGCCGGGTTGCAAGCGGGCGCCAGTGCCTTTCTGCTCAAGGATGTTGCGCCTGCGGAGCTGGTTCAAGCGGTGAGGTTGGTGGCCAGCGGGGATGCCGTCGTGGCCCCGCGTGTCACCCAGCGGCTGTTGGAGAACTTTGTCCGCAACCGGCCGCCCCGCCCGGCGCATCATCCCGATCCGTTGTTGGGCGAGTTGACACCGCGTGAGCTCGAGGTGGCCCAGTGCATTGCCCAGGGGCACTCCAATGCAGAAATTGCCCACGAGCTCTTCCTCTCCGAGGCGACCGTGAAGACGCATGTGCGCCGGATCCTGACGAAGCTGCACCTGCGGGACAGAGTGCAGGTGGTGGTGTACGCCTACGAAACAGGCCTTGTCATCCCCAGCAACCCTGACTACTGAGGCTTCATGATTGAATCAAGTCATGACGATCGGTGAGCACATCCTGGACCTTCGCGACTTCATTGCCGCTTCGCCTTCAAGTTTTCATGCTGCACACGAGTCCGGGCGGCGCCTTGCGCTGGCCGGATTCACACAGTTGGCCGAAGTCGAGGCATGGCCAACTCACGGCAAGTTCTTCGTGATCCGCGACGGCGCCATCATCGCCTGGGTGGTACCGGAAACAGCAACGGCAACTACAGGTTTCAACATTCTTGGCGCACACACGGACTCGCCCTCCTTCAAGCTGAAGCCAAAACCCACCACAGGCCGTTTCGGTTGGTTGCAGGCAGGGGTTGAGGTGTACGGCGGACCGCTGCTGAACTCGTGGCTGGATCGGGAACTGCAACTTGCCGGCAGGCTGGTGGACGTCGATGGCACGGAAACACTCGTGGCCACAGGGCCCCTGTTGCGCTTCCCGCAACTAGCCATCCACCTTGACCGAAGTGCCAACGACGGGCTCAAGCTCGACCGGCAGGGTCACATGAATCCGATTTGGGGACAGGGCAACCCTGCCAATGAAGATCTCCTCGGCTTGTTGGCGGGCAAGGCCGGGGTGCAGGCAGAGAATATTGGTGGCTACGACATCATGGTGGCGGACACTGCACCAGGCCAGGTTTTCGGCGCCGACAATGAGTTCTTTGCTTCCGGACGGATGGACAACCTGACATCCGTCCATGCTGGCGTGGTGGCACTCATTGCTGCCGCCAGCGATGGCGCAAACCACAAGGAAGGGGCACAGGGTCCGAAGATCCCCGTCCTGGCGGCCTTCGATCATGAAGAAATTGGTTCCGGTTCCCGCTCAGGGGCGTGCGGACCCATTCTTGAAGACATTCTGGTTCGGGTTTCTGACTCCCTGGGAGCCAGTGCCAGCGACCGCCGTCGTGCCTTTGCCAATTCGCTGTGTATTTCAGCGGACGCCGGTCACGCTGTCCACCCCAACTACTCGGAACGCCACGACCCCGCCAACCATCCTGTCCTCAACGGTGGCCCGCTGCTGAAGATCAACGCCAACCAGCGTTACGCCACGGATGCCGTGGGGGCCGCGGTTTGGGCGAAGCTGTGCGCGGCAGCGGGTGCGCCCTACCAGGAATTTGTGTCGAACAATGATGTTCCCTGTGGCTCCACCATTGGTCCGCTGACCGCCACGCGCTTGGGCATTCGCACTTTGGATGTTGGCACGCCGCTGCTGTCGATGCACTCCGCCAGGGAACTGTGTGGTGTGGCCGATCCACACCACCTGGCGCGCATCGCCGAAACATTCTTTAGCGCGGTCGTCTAGCTTTGGTGCGGGAGTCTAGCCGACGAGGCTGACCACGAGGTTGATGGTGGTGGCCAGAATGCCCGTGCCAAACACGAAGGCCAGGAGGCTGTGCCGCAGCACCGCCGAACGCATGGCTCGTGTGGTGATGTTCGTATCCGAAACCTGGTACGTCATGCCCACGCTGAAGGCCATATAGGCAATGTCCGTGTACTGGGGTGGCTCTTCCTGGTTGAAGCCAATGCCGCCGGGTTCGTCACTGTAGTAAATCTCGGCGTAGCGCAGCGTGAACAAGGTGTGCACCATGAGCCAGGACATGGCGGTGCAGCCAATGGCGAGCAGTGCCAACAACAGACGTGCCGCTCCAGTCACGTCCTTGCTGCCCACCATGACGAGCGCGACGGCGGCGAGGGAACCCAGCGCTGCCAGTAAAATCAGCAGATCGGACGTTCGTCGCCCCGGGTCCTCCTGGAGGGCGTGGGCTGCAGTTTGCGCGGCATCCATGGGGGCGATCTTCAGCCATACCCAGGTGTTGTAAATCAGCGCCGCAACAGCCCAGCCGACAGCAGGGGCATAAATCCATGCGCCCAGCAGTCCCGTCAACACCGTCGCGGCGGCGCCGCACACCACCATGCCGGTGAGACGAAGCTGGCGGTGCCGCGTTCGGGCGGTACTCACGTGGTCCATGGTGCGATCATGCCACGATGGCTCCCTGACCTGTGTCAGCCGCGCTTGTGCACAAACCGATGAACGCGCCCAGTTCAGCCATGACCGACGGCTTTCCGGGCATGAAGTTCGTCAGCTGGGGGGAGCGGATGATGACAGCCCGCCACTGGCCGCGGGAAACAGCGACGTTGATGCGGTTCCGGTTCAATAGGAATTCCATGCCGCGCGGGGCTCCTGTGGGATCGGCACACGCCATGGTCACCAGCACAACGGGAGCCTCCTGGCCCTGAAATTTGTCGACGGTGCCCACCCGGACGCCGGACAATCCGGCGCTGTCCAAAGCGCCGCGTACCAAGTGCACCTGGGCGTTGTAGGCTGCGACCACCAGAAGGTCTTCCTGCACCAATGGGCGTGGTTTTTCACCGGCCCCCGGAGTCCACCGCAAGCCCAGATGGGCCGTGGCCTGGGCCACCACCTCGGCGGCTTCCTCGGCGGAAGACTGCTTGTTCTCCTTGGTGCTGCCCTCTTCCTGTTGAACAAAGACGGTTTCCACGCCGGGATACTTGCCCTCGAGCTGGCGTTCTCCAGCAGCAGGCGCGGACTTTAGCTTGCCCTCGTAGCTGAGCGCGGATACGCGGGCACACAATGCGGGGTGCATGCGCCACGAGTCGGCCAGAAAGTACCCCAATTCTTCGGGTAGCGTCGCGTGGCCGGCGGAGAGCCAGCCAAGCGCGGACTCGTCCACGGGGGCCGGGTGGGAGCCTTGTGTGACCTGTGGCAACTGCTGCGGATCGCCGAGCAGCAGCAGTCGTTGGGTGGATTGTGCCACGGCCAGCGTGTTGGCCAGGGAGTACTGGCCGGCCTCGTCAATCACGAGCAGGTCAAGGGACCCGGCAGGGACGTTGGCACCCGTCATGGTCCATGCGGTTCCGCCGATAAGCGCACCCTCCGCGGAGCCCAGAAGCTTGCCGAACGCCTTGTCATCGGTGACTTTCCACGGCACGTCATGCGGGACGCCAAGCTTCTTGCCCACCCGCTCCGGATCCACACCAGCCTTGCCAATGGCGGCACGCAACATGTTCTCCACCACCGCGTGCGACTGTCCCACCACTCCAATTTTCCAGCCCAGCTTCACCAGATTCGCGATGACGTGCGAGCCCACATGGGTCTTCCCCGTCCCGGGCGGGCCCTGGACGGCAAGGTAGGAGTGGTCCAGTTGTTGTACGGCCGCAGTGATGGCGGTGATGTAGTCGTGTTCCTGCACGCTGTGCCCGTCCCCATGCACGATGGCGGAGGGCAGCGGGCCGCCGCCGGCCAGCCGTGGCGCTGACTTGCGCAGGATTTCAATGCCCGGGTGAGCAGGCAGGTGCGGCAGATTGCTTCCCACGGTCTGCGCCAAAGTTGCCAGGGCTTCGCGGATGCTTTTGGTGGCGATTGGCTGGTTCGGGGTCAGCGCCATGGGCAGCTGATTGTAGGCAGGCACCTTCAGGGAGGACTTGTCCTTCACGATGAGTGTTGTGAGCTCGGGTGCGGCGGGGTCTGAGACATCTTCTTCGACGGTGACGTTGAAGAGCCCGTCACGCAGCGGCGGTATCTGCGCATCTCCGCCCAATCCCTCTGGAAGCGGGGCCGCTATCATGCCAAACCATGATGTGCCTGCCCGGAAGTCTGATCCCTCAGTTGCTGTGCCGGTGATCTTCAACGTCCGGGTTTCAGTTCTTGCCCTGGGTGTCGCCTTGGCCCAGTCTTCAATCACTTCAACTTCCTGAACGACGAGCATATTGCGTTCCTCGGCCCAAGATTCGGGCCCCTTCTCCAACCGGTCAAAGTGCCCCCACCAGAACTGCTTGTCCTCGCGCCGGTGGTAGCTGGCGGCGGCGGACACCATGGCGATGGCGCTCTCATCATTCGTCAGTTTGTGTGAGGTGTCCTGTGCCTGGAGCCCAGCAATCCAGGCGTCCAGCTTGAGTTCGCCGTCGCTGGGCTCGTAGCTGCTTGACTTGGGTGTCGAGTCGTCCGGGTTGGGCAGTTTTCCGCTGCCTTTGGTCCAGCTGCCCACCACCTTTGCGGCGCCGATTTTCAGCAGCCAATCGCGCAGGCGCAGCGTGGAAAGGCAGTCGTATTCGTTGTAGGCGGAGATGGACGCCAAGATGGTCTCCGCCTCGGCTGCCTGAACAGCGTTCCCGGCCAGTCCAGCGTCGCGAGCCTTGCAGTAATGCGCGTAGGCCACCACTGAGGCGCCGGCATTGGTCACATCGCCCACGCGGCCGGAAGGCATGTAAAACGGTTCCAGCTTCTTGATTGAATATGAGGACTCGGAGATTCGTACAGATTGGCGCACGGTGTCCAGCAGGTCCACGAGTAGGCCGGTCCGCAGCCAGTTGTCCACGGTGTCCTCCGCAGTCTTGTCTCCGTGCAGGATGGCCAGATTGCGCAATGCCGATTTCTCGTAGGGCGCGTAATGATAGACATGCATGTCCGGGTGGTGGGCACGCCGGGCTTCAACGTAGGCCACAAACTTCAGGAACGCCTCACGCTCCTGGGCCCGCGAATGCGCCCAAAACGGCACAAAATTCTTCGGCGTACCGTCGGAAGTACCCGGAGCAGGGGCCTCAATGGAGCCAAACAGGTACTCGATGCCCCATTTTGTGTCATTGTCGGGGTCCTGCCACAGCGGGTCGCCTTCGAAGTCGAAGAAGATGTCGCCTGCGCTGGGTGCTGGAATCGTACTGACAGTGTCAAGCACCTTGTAGCTGACCTCGTGCGCGTCGGGCCCAGCACCTGCAGCGACAGTCTGGACACCAGTCTCCAATCCGAGCTGCATGCGGGCCTGGTCGCGCAATCTGGCCAGCGGGCCCGTGGCCTTCCCTTCAGGCATGGCGGCCAGCGCGTCAATCGTGGGGACACCTTCCGCCATGAGTTTGCGGCGCTGCGAGCCGGTCATGCCGTTGACGAGCAGCAAGTCCCCGGTTTCCCTAACCTGCTCGTTGCAATAGTCGCAGCGCCCGCAGTAACGTACACCCTCCTGCAGCCATTCAACGCGCTGTGGTTGCGCTCTGTGGGCTCCCGTGAAGTCCAGGAAATTGTCTCGCCGTTCTCGGAACACCGGCAGGAGGTCCGCCATGGGGTGGGGGCTTTCTTTGCGGTTGCCCAGAATCAACTTTGTGACGGGCGCCAGCGGAATGCCGTATTTTTGCAGCTGGTCCCCGTAGGCGGCCAGCTGCAGCAGCGCGCTGACCTTCGCATGTCGGGCCAGTTTCGTGTCATGGACGGCGTAGGAGCCGTCGTCCTGCCGCACCAGAAAATCCGCGAAACCCACCAGTGAGCCGTCAAAGAACGTGGCCTGGAAAACGACGTCGGCCCCGGCGCGCAGTGCCCCAAGGGTTTCTTCGCGCTTGGCCTCAAGGCCGGCCCATGTCAGCTCACCGCGTTCCACAACCGTCACGCCGGTGCCCGCGGATTTGTTCCATTTACCGAACTTGGCCACATACTCATCAAGGATTTTACGCTCAAAGGCGTCGCCGAGTTCGGCGGCACGTTCCATCATCTCGTCCTTCGCGAAACCCGGCTTCGGCGCACGGCCCAGCTTCTCGTCAAGGATCCGCAGCGACCTATACTGGCACTCGCTGGCCGTCACCAGGTCCGACGCCGAAAAAATCAGCGGGGCCTCGCCGCCAGCGGGGGAATCAAGGAGAAACATGGTGTTGCCTTCCATACGAGTTGTGCAGCACCTTGAATCTAGCAAGCCGCACTGACACTTTGTCCCCGCGATAGGGCAGGATGGACTTCAAATCCACTTTGGAGGCTGCCATGGGCATTTTTCGCTACACCACATCCGTTCCCCTTCCACGCGATCAGGTGTTCGCGTGGTTTACCCGGCCAGGCGCCTTGGTGAGGCTCACGCCGTCGTTCTTTGGGGCAGTTTTGGCAGAACCGAGCGACGGCATCAATGTCGGCTCGACGGCGGCCATGGGTGTGGGTGCGCCAGGCGGCATTGGAATGTGGCTCGGATCTGCCGCAGGCAGCCTGCGCGGTCTCCTCCCCGCTGCTTTGGCAGGCAAGCGTTGGACGAGGCCAGAGCTGAGATGGGATGCCCTGCACACGGAGTTGGTGCCGGGGTCGAGCTTCACCGACGTCATGGACAAGGGCCCTTTGTCGGCGTGGACGCACACGCACAAATTCAGTGACGGGCAGGAACCGGGCACCACTGTCATGGTGGACGAAGTGCACTATGAGCTGCCCGCACTGGCCCGCGGCGAGTGGGCGTACAAGCGAATGAATGCGGAACTTGAGCGTATGTTTGCGTTCCGGGAACGGCAGCTGCTCGGGGATTTGGCCTTTCACAACGCCCATTCCGCTGAGCCGTTGACGATTGCCGTGTCCGGGGCGTCGGGGCTGATTGGCCGGCAAGTGTGCGCGCTGCTGGGCGGTGGCGGGCATAAGGTGCTGAAACTAGTGCGTAGGGTGCCACAGGCCGCTGACGAGATCTTTTGGGATCCCGATGCCGGCTTGGTTGACTCCGCGGCCCTGGCGCAATGCAACGCCGTGGTGCATCTGGCCGGCCATCCCATCGGTGGGCGGTTCACCGACGCCAATAAAGAGGCCATCCGGCAAAGCAGGATTCTCGGCACGCGGCTGCTGGCTCAAACTTTGGCAGAGCTGGCGTCCGACGGCGTGCAGCGCACCATGGTGTCCGGTTCCGCCGTGGGGTACTACGGTGCCGAACCGCATGATTCTGCAGCAGGTCCGCGCCCACTGGTGGAATCGGACCCGCCCGGCACTGATTTTCTGGCCACTGTTTGCCAGGACTGGGAAGCTGCCTGCGCGCCTGCTGTGCAAGCGGGTGTGCGGGTGGTGAACGTCCGCACCGGGCTGGTTCTTTCCGCGGGTGGCGGGGTCCTGCAGCGGCTGCTTCCGCTGTACCTGGCTGGGGCCGGGGGGCCACTGGGTGAGAAACAATGGCAGAGCTGGGTGGGGATCGATGACATTGCCGGCATCTTCGTGCACGCGGCCCTGACGGACAGTGCGGCTGGAGCGCTGAACGGCGTGGCCCCGCATCCGGTGACCGCGGGTGAATTTGCGCGTGTTCTGGGCAGTGTGCTGAAACGCCCTTCCGGGTTCAAGGTTCCGGAATTGGGGCCAAAGCTGCTGCTGGGAGCCCAAGGCGCCGCCGAATTGGCGCTGGCCAACCAACGGGTGTCCGCGGATAAGGTCCAGGCCTCCGGCTACAGCTTCAGGCACGCGGAGTTGGAAACCGCCCTGCGCCACATCCTCGGGGAGTAGCCGATGCATCCCCAGTGCCCGGCGCCCGCCGCTGGCGCGACCTAGTGGGTCCGGACTGAATGGAACGGGTGGTTGTTCCGTGTGGGAACGGCGTGCGTGAGATCCATGCGTGCAGTCGTGGTCTGCGAGGCGATCTGCAGCATCTGGGTCAACTGTCGCATTCCCAAGTGTCTGAGCACGCAGTGTCCACCGTTCCACCCGGGAACCCCTGAACGAGACGGATCGAGCTGATTGGTGGCCCCTCTAAAACCTTCCATTGGCCCACCCGATGTCCGATCCAATGGCCAATATCCAGCCCATCCCAGACGCCATGACCACCATGACGCCGAGAAGCAGACAGCAGACAATGGCCCAGTCCACGCGCAAATTAATGGAGGGTTTGCGCTGCTCGAGGTTATTCATCAACAGAGCCTATCCGGGGCTACCAAGAACAATTGCTAGCTCGCCTATTACCTGACTAGGGCCAAAGTACGAGGACTATCACGCACGTCTCTAAAAGAGACACTAACGTCCCACAAAGGAACCTTGAACGGGCGCTGACGATGTCGTTTACAGACGCTGGCTTCTACTCGTGGTATTCCACGTCAGCGAAGGCTTTGACTTCTGCACGAAGTTGCTCGGCGATACTGGCGCCTTCCGCGTTCCAAGCTGCTTCGTTGTCAGGCGAGCTCCAACCACCGTCGTACAAGTTCTCGGCATCCCAGGCGTCGTACCATGTGCGAAGTCGGAGTGTGAGACTCTGTGACAGCCCAAAGTCCGCGGGCTCCATTGTGTATTTTGTTGGTCGCTCGGCAGTGCTGTTCTCCCACAGCGGCCACCGATGGCCGTAGTCAGGAAACAGACGGATGACGCGACGAACGGATTTCTCTGTCATGACTGAATCCTGACCTCTAACGGGCGATCGGGGAAGCTGTTGCGTCCACCCATGCCGGGTTCCGATAGGAGCAAAGCGACACGAAAATCGATACTGCGAGTGACCTGAACTGGTGCATCACAGGCGGCCAGCCTGTTTCACTGGTAACAGCGAGCTAGCCGACCCTGTCAGAAACGCTTTCAGACAGGACGTCCCTGGGTGTCGGATGCACGGCACGCAGGCCAAAGAACACCATGACGGCCAGCACGGCGAGGGCCATCATATTCACCCAGAAGAAGCCGCCCAGTGCTAGGACCGGGCCTGCCAAGGCGGCCAAACCGGCTGCCCCGAAGTTCATCATCATGTCATTGGCGCCCTGAAGGGGGACGCGAAGGTGGTCTGGTGCCGACTCGTTGAGCAGGGACGAGCCGCCGATTAGGCACGCCGACCAGCCCAAGCCCAATGTGGTCAAGGCAATGGACATGGGCAAGGGATCACTGCTGTCAGAGACGATCGCGCCGATGGTGATGGCTGCCAGGAAAATGCCGTAGCCAATGAAAATGACGGGCACGCTGCCCAGTTTGTCCACCAGCCAACCAAATACCGGGCTGGCCGCGTACATGCCCAAAATGTGCAGGCTGATGACAATGCCGATCATCTCCAGCGCGTGGCCGTGCTCATTCATGGCAACAGGGGTCATGACCATGACGCCAACCATGATGGCGTGCCCGCCGGTGACAGCCGCAAGGGCAAAAAGTGCGCGGGGATTGTGGCTGGCAAGACGCAAAGCACGCCAGGCACCATGCCGTTTGGCCGGTTTTGTAGGTTTTCGGGGTGCCTCATCGACAGT
>NZ_JAUNVV010000058.1:0-3570 GCF_030540645.1 Arthrobacter sp. | reverse complement strand
ATATGCGTGAGGCGGAGGGGTCAGGAAAAATAGCGCGATGACCAGAGCTGCGGTCAAAAATGCAACGAGGGAGAACACAAACGGGCCGGCCAATGGCACCATGTCCAGCCGAATGCCCAGCAAACGGCCAGGTTCGGAGAGGTTGGGGCCAGCCACCGAGCCCACGGTAGTGGCCCAAATGACGATCGCCATGGCCCGGCCGGCCTTCTCCGGGGGTGCTCCGTCAACTGCCGCGTATCTGGCCTGCAATCCGGCCGCAGTGGCCGAACCAAAGAACAGCATTCCGGCGGCCATGAGCCAGAACTGGCCAAGGCTTGCCGCCAGTAAAACCAGTGCGGCTCCCATGGCGCCCAAGACCATGCCAGCGCTCAGCGCCCAGCGGCGCCCCGCCCGCACGGCAAGGTTCGCCAACGGCACGGCCACCAGCCCCGCACCCAAGGCGGACGCTGTCTGCACAAAGCCGGATGCCGCCGTCGTGCCTGCCAGTTGCGCAGCCAGGATGCCTCCCACGGCAACGCCGGAGGCCACACCCACCCCCGACAACAGCTGCCCAACGACGAGTACGGCTTGATTGCGGCGTTGGAGGGAGATGGTGCTCATGGGGAAAGTCCTAAGAGTGGCAGAGTCGTGGTGCGGGCACTGCGCCGACGGCCCGCCCATGGGGTGGCTTAAGGTGGAAGCAGACGTAACCAGTGTGACAGAGGAGCACCCGAGCATGGCAATTTCAGACTCACAGGCGACGGCGGACAAGGCGCACCGGCAGGACGCTTTCGACGCCGTGAGCGAAGCGGATCTGCGTGCTGCCGGTAGTTTGAAGTGGTCCGCGTTCCCCGGGCAGCTGCCGGCGTGGGTGGCCGAAATGGACTTTGGCCTAGCCGCCCCGATCACGGAGCGGCTTCTCGAACTGGTGTCGACCGCACAGGTGGGATATTTGCCGAGCCATCTGGTGGACGAACTAGGGCTGGCCTGCCGGGACTTTCTGGCTATGCGCCATGGCTGGGACGTACCCGCGGAATGGATCCGCCCCGTGGTTGACGTCCTCACCGCACTTGAAGCCACCGTCAGGCATTTCACCCCGGCGAAGGGGCGGATAGTGGTCCCGACGCCCGCATACATGCCGTTCATCATGCTCCCGGCCATGTACGGGCGTGAACTTGTCCAGGTTCCCATGATCCGGGACGAGGCATCGTGGGAACTCGACTTTGCTGCCCTTGGAGAGGCAATGACCGCCGGAGACTTGTTGGTGCTCTGCAATCCGCACAACCCGATTGGAAAGGTCTATACCCGTGAGGAACTGCTGCGGCTGAGCAGCGTTGTGGAAGCGTGCGGGGCACGGGTGTTCTCCGATGAGATCCATGCGCCCCTGGTGTACGACGGCGCCAGGCACGTACCGTACGCCTCGGTCAGTGACGCCGCGGCCCGCCACACGGTGACGGCCACGTCCGCGTCGAAGGCTTGGAACTTGGCCGGGCTCAAAGCTGCCCAGATCATCTTTTCCAACGCTGCCGACTATGAGCTGTGGGTTGCCGAGGAACCGTTTGCGGAACACGGTGCCAGCACCTTTGGGGTGGCGGCCAACATCGCTGCCTACACGCAGGGGATGCCATGGCTGGAAGGCGTCATTGGATACTTGGACCGCAACCGGCGCCTGCTCGGGCGCCTGTTGCAGGAGCGCTTGCCGCAAGCCCGCTTTGTGGTGCCGGAAGGGACGTACTTGGCGTTCGTTGATTGCACGGAACTGGATTTCGGGGATTTCACGGGCACACCCACCGAGTTCTTTGCCGCACATGCCCGGGTGGCGCTGACAGAGGGCGGCCTGTGCGGCGATGTTGGCGCCGGTTGGGTTCGGCTGAACTTCGCCACTCCCGCGCCCATCCTGCACCGGATCGTGGAGCATATGGCGGCTTCGCTGGCGAAATAATGTCAGCCTGCGGGTGCGGTGGAGCCGGTTTCGAGGCGGACCCTAGAGGAAATCCATCTCCACGTGCAGAAAGGACTCGGCGGAAACAAGGGCCGCTGCGAATGCCTCTTCCTCGGTGGGTGATTCCTTCGGGGTGCGGGTAAACCACTCGTGCGTGTTGGTGTGAACCTTGATCACGTCACCACCTCCGGCCGGGGCATAAAACAACCCAAAGCGCTGGACCGGCCATTCGGCGGAGGTCTCAATGCCCACCAGCAAGGCTGCGTTCAAGGCCGGATTGAACCACTGGGCAATGGGACGGCGACGGTCCTCAAAAAAGAGCCCGCTCGCATAACGGCTTGCCACCGTCGGCCCCATTTCCGCGCACAGGCGTTCGCGCCACAACGGCAAGATCTCCGTATCGTGACGCTGCCACACTGCTGGGACCAAAGGTCGGTTGCCACGGGAACCCACACTTCAATGTTAGCGACTACCAGCACAGTTGGAAGAGGTGGGATCGATCGGCAGCAGTGAACGGCAGGGCTACTCGCAGCCGATCCCGTCGCCGTCTCGGTCGAACTTGGGCTGGAAACCAGGCTGACCCACTCGGATGGGTGCCGCCCCTGCAGCCCGCACGGCTGTGCAGTTCTGGTAGAAGACCTCGGCTGCCGGCGGCTGAACCAACGGGACTGGAGCCGGGGGTGGTGGCTGGGGGGCCGGGGGTGCGGGCGCCGGTGCTGGCTCAACGGCGGCAACTGGGGGCAGCACAACAGCCTGCTCCGGTGCAGCCGTGGGAGCCTCGCTGCTCGGAACTTGAGCATCCGTGCACGTGCCCAACACCTTGGCCATGGCATCGTGCTCAGCCTGGGTCACCCACAGTTCGTAGCCGGCCTTGACGGAGATCTGCCGGGCTACATATTCGCAGCGATAACTCTTGTTCGGCGGCAGCCACGTGGCAGCGTCACCAGCACCCTTGCTTTGGTTGCTGGGGCCGTCAACGGCCAGCAAATTCAGTGGATCGTTGGCGAACGCCCTGCGCCGGTCTGCCGTCAGCTGTTGGGCTCCTTTTTGCCAGGCGTCATTGAGTGCCACAACATGGTCGATCTGCACCTTTGCGCTTTCGGGCCCGCGCACAAAGGAAATAGTGTCTGCCGTGTAGGGATCGGCCAGAATTCCCGTCAACACCAGGCAGTCGCGCGTGCCCGGCTTGAACGTCTTCGCCGTCAGGTCTCGACTCAGAATGTCATTGCGGGTGTCGCAGCCGTTGCGGTCCACGTCTGCCCAAGCCTGCCCGAACTCTTCACGGCTGTAACCGGTCTTGGGCGCCCTGCCTTTGATGGGCAGCGTTTCCAACACGACGAGGGCCTTCGCTGCTTCGGCCGAGGTTGTCTTTGCCGCTAGCTCGACCCCGCCCATGCCCTGGCCGTCCAAGGGTGCCGCGCTAGTGGCTGTGGGGCTTGGGCCGGCACTGGTCGTTGCTGGAGCCTGCGTTGCCACCTCCGACGCCGGGGCTGCCTGCGGTGCCGTTGCGCCACCGCAGGCTGTGGTGAGCACCAGGACGGAGGCAAAAACCGATCCCATGATGAAATCGGTGGCCCCAAAAGGGCGGGTATTACGGGCAGGCGACAAGACGGAGATCTCCCCCAAGATGATGATGTGTAGTGAACTTC
>NZ_JAUNVV010000146.1 GCF_030540645.1 Arthrobacter sp. | reverse complement strand
GTGCACAACCAAACACCCAACCCCACCCTGTGCAGGAAGCAACACACCAACACGCCGAAACGTACCCGTTTCACACCTTTGCACCGAAGCTGACACTTTACCTGCGGACTTTACTTGCGGAAGGAAATCAGCCCAGATCAAGCAACAATTCACGGTAGAAAACAACCCCCGAGCCGAGGGAGCTGATACGGACGCGTTCATTGACGGCATGCAGGCTAGCCCTGTCGGAGGCATCCATCAAGAGAGGGGAGAACCGATACACTGCCGGGCAAATAGCGGTGAAGTACCGTGAGTCCGTGACGCCAGTCTGGACGTACGGTGTCACCACCGCCTCAGGATACGAGGCAGCCACGGAGCGGGTCAGCAACGCAAATTGCTCATTGTCAAAGGATGATGCAGGTGATGGGTCGTGGCCTTCTTGGATGGTCAACTGAACCATGGGGTCTTCAATAATCGTGCGCACCTGCTCCACAACCGACTCAACACTCTCCCCCACGGCAATGCGAATATTGGCATTCGCACGCGCCGCAGAGGCAAGCACGTTAGTGGCCTTGCTGCCCTCCAACATGGTCATCGCAACCGTGGTCCGTGTCAGCGCACGCGTTTCATCACCGAGCACGCCAAAAATCTGTGTCAGCAGGCCTTTGAACGCCCACATATTCTCCGTCACGAGCCGCAGCCCGAAACCACTGCGCACGCCAATCCGACGAGTCATCTCCACGATGGCCGCTGGCATCGAGGCCGGAAACGGACTCTCTTCCAACGCGACTATGGCCTGAGCCAGCCGGGCGGTGGCACCCATCCGCGGCGGCGTGGAGGCGTGTCCACCAGCAGCCCGTACAAGCAGTTCCAGATCCAAAATACCCTTCTCGGCCACACCGATGACAGCTGCGGGGGCCTTCAGCCCTGGAAACGCCTCGGTGGCCACCGCTCCCCCCTCATCGAGCACCAGCCAAGGCCTGACACCATTTTTAGTCAGTAATTTCACTGCTGCAGCCGCGCTGTCCCCGGCCGTTTCCTCATTGTTGCCGAATGAAAGGTAGACGTCATGGCTCGGGGCGAAACCTTCGTTAAGCAGCGATTCAACGGCTGACATGATGACCACAAGGGAGCCTTTGTCGTCCAAAGCACCGCGCCCCCACACGTAGCCGCCTTCTTGGTGACCAGAAAACGGCGGGTGGGCCCAAGCGTCCCGAGAATCCACAGGTACGACGTCGTAGTGCGCCATCAACACGACCGGCATGGCCGTGGGGTCAGGCCCCCGGCCCGCCCATTTGAACAGCAGCGCATGGCCGTTGACCAACTGCCGATCCAGCTGCTTGTGTACAGCCGGATACATCCGCTGCAGCGCATCGATGAAGCCAGTGAACTGATCCAGTTCGATCCTGTCCCTAGCTTGTGAAAACACTGTGCGGTAGCCAATGAGCTCGCTCAACCGGTCTGCAGCGGGTTGGGCATGCTCAGCCCCTGCAAACTGCGCATGCCCGCCTGCTCCGCCGTCACCTGCCGGAATTCCCGTTCCCGCCCGGTACGCGCGCGCACCCATGAAGGCCGCGGCACCGGCGGCACCCGCTGTCAACGCTGCCGCTACCGCACGACTGATGGGCTTGGCTGGTCCTGTAGGCATGTCAGGGATTCTATGCCACACATCTGTGAGCTCACCGGCGTTCACACAAGTCTCAGCGTGACGCAGGAGGTAGGATGTCCTCATGACTGATGCTCCGTACCGCCTCGCCCGTGTCCGCCCTCTTGACGCCGTGCAGGCACCGTTGCCTGAGCAATTCTTTGTACGCAACGACGCCGTTGACTTCGACAGCACCGATGGCCGCATCTGGCAACTCGTCGAAACGCCCTTCCCGGCATCGCCCGCCAACCAAAACAGCACTTTCCGGGAGGCCTGGACCCTGGGTTCCACTGTCACCGAGGACCAGTTCCGCTTCCTGGCACCCTGCGCCCCCGTCAACGTCTTCGGCATGGCACACAACACCGGCGCTCCCGGCCGCGCACTCCCGCCGCAGGCGTTCCACAAGGCTGCCAGTTCGGTCATCGGTCCCGGCGACGCCATCGTTCTCGGACCCAACACGGGCTACGTCGATCCCGAAGCCGAGCTGACTGCCATCATCGGCCAGCCCGCCCGAAACCTCACACTGGAGAACGCCCGGGACTGTCTCTTGGGCTTCACCATTGGCAACGACGTCTCCGACCGCGACGCGCAAAAATCCGACGAACTGTGGATCAGCGCGAAAAGTCCGGATACCTTCACCCCGCTCGGCCCCTGGATCGTCGTCGGCCTTAAGGACGACGGCGTGCCCATCAGCATCGTCCATAACGGCACTGAATTGTCCCCCGCCACAAGCGACGACAACGGATGGGGCGTGGATGAAGTGCTGGTCTACTTGAGCAGTTTCATGACGCTGCAGCCAGGGGATGCCATTCTCACCGGATTCCCGGCGGAGTGCCGTCGTATCGCTGCAGGAGATGAAGTCACCTGCCGCATTGGTGGCATTGGTGAACTGTACAACCCTGTGATTTCCGGCCCGTAGTCACGCGCTGCAAGTTGAAGACGTCAGTGCCTCCCAGTGCGCAGCCCGGGGCGCAAGCTGGCATGCCCGCTTGCGCCCGGCGGAAATCCACAGGAATTTCCCATGGTGCGTTTTGCGTGTTGTGAACTTTGGATGGCAGGATTGGTTACCTATGGCAACCGCAGCATCCCCGGAATCAACTTCCGCGGCCCTCGCTCCCAGCGCAGCGGGCAACGGAATCCTTGCCGTGCCCGTTCAGTCGTTGCGCCGCCACCCCGTGCTTGCTGCGCAACTGCGCGGGTTCGCCGTCGTCGCCGTGATTTGCACCGTCATTTCAATGGTAATTTTCGCCGGCCTGCGCCCTTTGACGGGGACCCAATGGGCCAATGCCATCTCGCTCATTCTGTGTTCGGTGCTCAACACCGACTTGAACCGCAGGATGAGCTTTGGCATTCGCGGCAGGCATCTTTGGTGGCGGGACCAGCGGCGCGGACTCTGGGTCATGCTGCTGGCTTTGACCATGACCAGCGGCAGCCTCCTTCTCCT
>NZ_JAUNVV010000057.1 GCF_030540645.1 Arthrobacter sp. | reverse complement strand
GGTGCAGACCTTGCTGAGCCGCCACGTGGCACACATGTGCCAACGCTTCCGTGGCCAGGCCACGCCGCTGGAAGTCTTCATCCACCCAGTAGCCCACATGTCCGTTCAGAAATGCCCCGTGCACTATGTCCGTGAGGGAAATCCTGCCCACCACGCGATCCGCGTCGGCCAGCAACCAGTGCACGGAGCGTCCGGCGGCGTCCTCGTGGAGTGCACCCGCAACCGCCGCTCGCTGGCCGGACTCCGCGTAAAATTCGTCGGGACGCACAGGCTCCCACGGTTGCAGATAGGCACGGTTGCGCGCATAGGCAGTGGCGAGAGGCCCGGCGTCGTGGGTGGACAGTGGCCGGATACAGATATTTCCCTGCAGGACTGCAGGCATTTGAGCCACTGCGGGCTCAGACACTGACTGTAATCCACTCGCCGTCAATGGCGGCGGCATAGCGCGGCAACGGCAACTTGGCCGGTCCGGAGACCACGGTTCCGTCACTGCCTTTGAACACGGTCCCATGGCAGGGGCACTTGAAGTCGGCGCCATTGGGGGCTACCTTGCAGCCGGCATGTGTGCAGATGTCGCTATAGGCCAGCACAGTGGTTTCATCGGGGCGGAAGAGCATCACTTCGGCATCCCCGGCCGTAGCCGCAGCAGTGCTGCCCACCGGAAGTTCGGAAACTTTGCCCACCTGGTGCGGGGTTCCAGTGGCGGGGATTTCGGCTGGCGCCTTGCCCTTGGCGCGGATGTCATTCGCGGAGGGTGCACAGCCTGCCAGGGCCAGTGCACAGGCGGCTCCGCTGGCTGCCGTGGTGATGCGCAGGGTCGATCGACGGGTCAGGGAAGGCTCAACAGTCATGCCCCCATTCTTCCAGCCCGGAGGGCGGTATGACGAAACCGGAACGGTGGTACATTTCAGCACAGGTGGTGTTTCAGGCGCCACGCTATGGAACAGGCGGGAGAACATCATGAGCGCAACCCTGAGGTTGCGGCACCACGCCATTGGGGTCGAGGTGCGTCGCGACACCTATCAGGTTTTCGTCGACGGGGATCCGGCTGGATCTGTGGAAATGAACAAAAGTATTGAAATGCCCCTGGCTGCGGGTCAACACACCCTGCAAGTCCGGGACGGCCGAAAATCGAGCCGTATCAAGACGTTCAGCCTCGCCGACGGTGACGTTGCCAGTTTCCGCTGCGGCGGGAAGAGCATCCTGCCGGTCTTTCTCCTGTCCTTCTTCATTCCCAGCCTGGCGCTTACGCTCACACGCGAATAGGTACGCCAAGAACCACGCCGGGCCCACACCTTTTGTTTCAAGGTGCGGGCCCGGCGTCGTGCCGGGAATTCCGTGGGAACGGGAATGCTGGGCCGAACATACTAGGCGACGGGGTGGAACAGCTTCCCGTTGACCCGGTCCGACGCACCCACGCGGTCAAGATACGGGGTGATCCCGCCCAGGTGCATGGGCCAGCCGGCACCCAGGATCATGCACAGGTCAATGTCTTGCGGCCCGGCCACCACACCCTCGTCCAGCATGAGTCCAATCTCCTCGGCCAGGGCATCCTGGGTTTTGTGCAGTAGCTCCTCCGCGGTGGACGGCGAGTTGCCAAAGTCCAGCAATGCCAGCGTGCTTTCAGGAATGTGCTGGGTTCCATCCTCGGCAGATTCCCACAATCCCTTCAGTCCGGCATTGATGAGCGCCTGCTGGTTGGAGGAGATGTGGAACCGGTCGCCAAAAGCAGCATGCAGTGATTCCGTCACATGCTGTGCCACGGGGATGCCGACCATGGCCAGCAGGTTGAACGGCGTCATGGGCAGGCCCAGGGGGCGCAGCGCGTTGTCCGCCACGGCCGCGTCGGTGCCCTCGTCAAAGGCCTTGGACACCTCCGCCATGAGGCGTAGCAGCACCCGGTTGACCACGAATGCCGCCGCATCCTTTACCAGTACCGCACTCTTGCGCAGCGCCTTGGCCGTGGCGAACGCGGTGGCCAGCACTGCGTCGTCGGTCTTCGGTGCCCGCACAATCTCCAGCAGCGGCATGAGCGCCACGGGGTTGAAGAAGTGGAAGCCCACCACACGTTCGGGGTGCACCAGGTCCTCGGCCATGGCCGTCACGGACAGCGAGGACGTGTTAGTGGCCAGGATGCACTCGGGGGAGACAATAGCCTCCACCTCGGCAAACACGGCCTTCTTGACGTTGAGTTCCTCAAACACGGCCTCGATGACAAAGTCGGCGTCCGCAAACGCCTGCTTCGACACGGAGCCAGTCACGAGCGCCTTGGTCCGGTTGGCCGCATCCTGGCTGATCCGGCCCTTGCCCAACAGCTTGTCCACTTCGGCATGCACATGGCCAACGCCGCGGTCCACGCGCTCCTGGTCGATGTCCGTCATGACCACCGGCACCTTCAGCAGGCGTGCAAACAGCAGCGCAAACTGCCCGGCCATGAGCCCGGCACCCACCACACCGACCTTTGTCACCGGACGCGCCAGCTTGGGATCCGGAGCGCCGGCAGGACGTTTGGCACGCTTCTGCACCAAATCCAGAAACGCATAGACGGTGTCGCGGAACTGCGGGGTTTGCATGAGCTCCGCCAGCGCTTGGTCCTCCGCGGCAAAGGACTCCGCCTTGCTAAAGTTCTTGCCCTTCTCCAACAGCTCGATGACGCGCGCCGGGGCAGGAGCCGCGTTTGAGGTCTTGGCCTCGACAAACTTCTTGGCACGCACGACGGCGGCATCCCACGCCACGCTGTTTTCCTCGCTGAGCGGTTCGGCCACGGCGTTGGGCCGCGCAGGCGTCTCCGCGCCTGCCAGGACACGGGCAGCCCAGTTCAGTGACTGCTCAAGGAAGTCAGCCGGTTCAAACAGGGCGTCGGCAATGCCGAGCTTGTAGGCGGACGCACCGCTGAGTGTGCGGTTGTTGGAGAGCGGGTTCTCAATCATGACCTGCACGGCGTTGGCCGGGCCGATCAGACGTGGGAGCAGGTACACCCCGCCCCAGCCGGGCACCAGGCCCAGGAACGCTTCTGGCAGGGCCAGCGCACCGGCGCCGGTGGACACGGTGCGGTAGTTGGCGTTGAGCGCAATTTCCAGCCCGCCGCCCAGTGCCACCCCGTTGATGAACACAAAGCTGGGAACCCCAAGGTTGTTCAGCGTGGAGTAAACGTCGTGGCCCAGCTGTGCCATCCACAACCCGGCCTCCCTGTCCTTGAGCCCCTTGACAGCGGAAAGGTCTGCCCCGGCCGCCAGGAAGAACGGTTTGCCGGTGACGCCGACGCCAGCGATCTCACCCTTGGCTGCGCGCACACGTTGGGCTTCCAGCACCGTGCCAAACTCCACGAGCGAGTTGGGACCCAGTGTGGTGGGCCGGCGGTGGTCCAGGCCGTTGTCGAGGGTGACGAGGGCAAAGGTGCCCGCGCTCGGGGCGCCGTCGACGCCGGGCAGGGCAATGTCCTGGACGTAGGAGTGCGTCACCACTTCGTCGGGAAACAGTACGGCGAGCTTGGTGAAATCCTGGGCGCTCATGATGCGTCCCCTTCCGTGGTTGCGGTATTCGAGGCGGCGGAGGCGGGGGCCGAGTCAGGGGCCACGGCGGCAGGGGTACCCGGCCGAGCTTGCGAGGTGTGGGCTGAGTCAGGGGCCACGGCGGCAGGGGTACCCGGCCGAGCTTGCGAGGCGGGGGAGCCGCTGGGGACGAAGTGCGGGTTCTCCCAAATGATGGTGCCGCCCATGCCGAGCCCGACGCACATGGTTGTCATGCCGTACTGCACGGTAGGGTCTTCGGCGAATTGGCGGGCCAGCTGGTTCATGAGCCGGACGCCCGAGGAGGCCAGCGGGTGCCCCACGGCGATGGCGCCGCCGTAGCGATTGACGCGGGGGTCGTCGTCGGCCATGTTGAAGTGGTCAAGGAACGTCAGCACCTGAACGGCAAAGGCCTCGTTGATCTCAAACAGGCCAATGTCCGCAATGCTCAATCCAGCGTTCCTGAGTGCCTTTTCCGTGGCTGGAACCGGACCGATCCCCATCACTTCTGGTGCCACACCGGCAAACGCGTAGCTGACGAGGCGCATCTTGACGGGCAGGCCCAGCTCGGCGGCAGCGTCGGCAGAAGCCAAAAGTGCCACGGTTGCGCCGTCGTTCAAGCCGGCGGCATTGCCCGCGGTAACCCGCCCGTGGGCGCGGAAAGGGGTGCGCAGTGCGGCCAGATCCGCCAGCGAGGTACCAGGGCGCGGCGGCTCATCCACCGTGTTCACGGTCCATCCCTGGCCAGGTTTCAGCGTGGCGATGGGGACCAGATCGGGCTGGATCTGCCCATTCTGGTAGGCGGCGGCCAGCTTGGCCTGGCTCGCCACGGCGTACGCGTCGGTGCGATCCTTCGTGATGGCCGGAAAGCGGTCGTGCAGATTCTCGGCAGTGTTGCCCATATTGAGGGCGGCCGGGTCAACCAGGCGTTCTGACATGAAGCGCGGGTTGGGGTCGGCACCTGATCCCATGGGGTGGTGGCCCATGTGCTCCACACCGCCGGCGATGACGACGTCGTACGCGCCAAAGCCGATCCCCGACGCCGTGGTGGTCACGGCAGTCATGGCGCCGGCACACATCCGGTCGATCGCGAAGCCGGGCACCGACTGGGGGAGTCCCGCCAGAAGCGCTGCGGTGCGTCCTATGGTCAAGCCCTGGTCACCGGTCTGGGTCGTGGCGGCGATGGCCACCTCGTCAATGCGTTCGGCCGGAAGCTGCGGGTTGCGGCGCATGAGCTCACGGATGCATTTGACCACAAGGTCGTCGGCTCGGGTGTCGGCATAGATGCCCTTTTCCCCGGCCCGTCCAAAGGGTGTGCGGACGCCGTCAACGAAGACCACGTCCCTAACTTGGCGATTCTGACTCACGTTACGCTCCTCAAGTGCAAACAACGGGTGTCGCCAAGCCTACTCAAGAGGAGGACGACTGTGTCACACATCATGTTACTCGTGAGTAACATGATGGTCAAAAGCAGGCGGCACCTCAACTAAGAGGGCCGCCTGCTGTGATCCAACAGTCCTAGACGTAAGCCGGAACAGGCTTTTCAACATGGGGTGACGGCAGGGGTGCGTTGTCGTCCACGGCGGGGGATTCAATACCTGAGGAAGGCTGGGAGCCGTGTTCGTCGTCGTCCATCGACAGCTCGTCAAAGGGGTCGCGGCCTGAGAGGACGGCCCGGGCCTTGTCAATGTCCAGCTCGCGGGTCCACTTGCCAATGAGCAAGGTGGCGACGGCGTTGCCGGTGAAGTTGGTCAGTGCGCGGCACTCGGACATGAACTTGTCGATGCCCACAATCACGCCCATGCCGTCCAGCAGTACCGGCTTGTGTGCGGCCAGGCCGGCGGCGAGGGTGGCGAGTCCGGCGCCCGTGACACCGGCGGCACCCTTTGAAGCAATGACCATGAACACCAGCAGGCCGATCTGTTCCCCCAAGTTCATCGGAAGGCCCATCGCCGTGGAGATGAAGAGTGCGCTCATGGTGAGGTAAATGGCGGTGCCGTCAAGATTGAACGAGTAACCGGTGGGCACGGTGATGCCCACAACTGGCTTGGACACTCCAGCATGCTCCATCTTGGCCATCAGGCGGGGAAGGGCGGATTCAGAGGAGGACGTGGCGAAGATCAGCAGGTATTCGCGGGCCAGGTAACGCATCAGGGCGAAGATGTTCAGCCCGGTCACCAGGCGCAGCATGGAGCCGAGGATTATGACAATGAACAGGGCGCAGGTCAGATAGAACGCCCCCATGAGGATGGCCATGGAACCGATCGCGGCCCAACCTGTGGCACCCACGACGGCGGCGATGGCACCGAAGGCGCCGACAGGGGCCAGCCACATGATCATCATCATGAGCTTGAACACCACTTTTTGGAGTTGCTTGAC
This sequence comes from Arthrobacter sp., assembly GCF_030540645.1. GTDB lineage: Bacteria > Actinomycetota > Actinomycetes > Actinomycetales > Micrococcaceae > Specibacter. The sequence goes on along the minus strand of NZ_JAUNVV010000057.1, from coordinate 18,086 downwards.
GGCGTAGAGGAACGGCTCACCGGATTTGCCCATTGACTGGAGTGCGAAACCGACCATCAGGGCCAGTACCAGAGTGGGCAGCACGGGGATGTCGCCGGGAATCATTTCCATCAGGAACTTCACGGTTGCGTTCTCCTGCGCGCCGGCTGCTGCGCTGTAGGGCTGAAGTTTCAGTCCTGAACCTGGATGAATGATATTGCCCACCAACAGGCCGATGCCCAGGGCGACTGTGGACATAATCATGAAGTACAGCAGTGCAAGGCCTCCCACCTTGCCCACCGTGGTGGCCTTGGCGATCGAGCCGACACCGATCACCAGGGTGCAGAAGATGATGGGCGCAATCACCATCTTGATCAGCGCGATGAACATGGTGCCCAGCGGTTTTAGCGCCTTGCCCAGCTCCGGTGCCAGCAGGCCAATTGCCGCGCCGAAAACCACCGCGGCAATGACGGCGATATACAGCCAGTGGGTCTTGTCCATCCTGCGCCGCTTTGGCTTGGACATGCCGACTTTGCCTCGTCCTTGAAAGCTCATGGTGACTCCCGATCATCTTGGTGACTAGCATTGGTGGGTGGGGTGTGCGATCCCCCTCACACAAGATTGCCCACCAACGTGACTTATCTCACCGTTGTGTTCATATTGGTCGTACGAAAGGTTTTCCATGGTGTGGCGTGGCTGGAGCATTGCCCGCAGGCTGTTCGTTGCCAATTTGTTTTTCGTGGTGCTGCTGACTGCCGCGGTGTCCATGTTCCTGGTGTCCGACGCCGCCTCCCGCACTTATGCGCAGACAAGCCAGCGCATGCTTTCGGTCGCCACGGCACTGGCTGATTCCCCCTTTGTGGTTGCGGCAGCTGGCGAGTCCGATCCAACAGCTGTGCTGCAGCCCTACGCCAAAGTCGTCATGCGCGATGCGCAGGTGGATTTCATCACCATCATGGATCCGGACGGCGTCCGCTGGACCCATCCCGACCCGGCGGAAATCGGCAAGTCATATCTGGGGTCGATGGCCCAAGCGAAGGCGGGCAGCGTCTTCTCTGAAACCACCACGGGGACCTTGGGTCCCTCTGTGCGTGTCATTGCGCCCATCAAGGACTCATCCGGCACGGTGCAGGGCATGGTGGCCGCTGGTGTGACTGTCAGCAATGTCCAAGTGCTCGTGGCTGCTCGGCTGCCAGTAGTGCTGGGGCTCGCCGCGGCTCTACTGCTGGCCGGTTCGCTGGCCGCCTGGGCTCTGGGCCGGTACCTCGAACGGGTAACTTTCGGTTGGGGGCCGGAGGAGTTGGGTCAGTTGTTTGCCTATTACGAGTCCGTGCTGCATTCGGTGCGGGAGGGGCTGATTCTTGTGGACACCGGTGGGTCCATGGTGCTGTACAACGACCACGCCGCCCTTCTGCTGGGCATCGACCACCCGGATCCGGCAACCGAGCCCGCAACAAGAACTGCGCCGTTGACCCGCCGGGCGCGTGCCAGCGTTGCCCCCGCCGCGAAGCGCCGGCTCGCGGCCATGGGTGTGCCCGATTCGCTCCGGGATCTACTGGAGAGTGGACGCACCGCCACCGATGAGGTCCACTTGGCGGGCGACCGGCTTCTTGTTGTCAGCCAAAGGCCTGCCCTTGCCCCGGGGAGCAATGTCCCTGCGGGAACGGTGGCCACCCTCCGGGATCATACCGAATTGACTGCCCTTGCCGGCAGTCTCAGCAGCACCGAAACCCTCGTGGAGGCTTTGCGGTCCCAAACACACGAGCACGCGAACCGTCTGCACGCCATCATCTCCCTCATCGAATTGGACCGACCTCGGGAAGCTCTGTCCTTTGCCACTGCGGAGCATGCCGAGAGTGTGCAGTTCGGAGGAGATTTTGTCGGGACAGTGGACGAGCCCTTCATTGCCGCGCTGCTGTTGGGCAAACGCGCCCAAGCCGATGAAAGCGGTGTCAGCCTTGAAGTGACGTCATCCGGGAGCCTGCCGCCGGACACCGTGGACAGCCGCGAACTCGTGACGGTGCTGGGCAACTTGGTGGACAACGCCATCGACGCCGCCGCAGTCCACGGGTCACCAGCAGCCGTCGATGGTGCCGCCACGCCCACGGTGTGGGTGGACCTGCTGGTCGCTGACGGGTCTTTGACGATCACGGTGGCAGACAACGGCTTCGGCCTGCCTACCACGGACCTCGACGTGCTGGGCAGGGTTGGCACCACCGGCAAAGTGTCCGTTGCCCCAGGCGGACGGGGTTATGGCATGGCACTGATTCGCCGGGCCACCGCCGCGATGGGCGGTACCGTCGCCGGTGAGAATGACGGTGGCGCCGTCATGACTGTAGTGGTGCCGCTGAGACCGCTGCCACACGTAGGGTCTCAGTCATGAGCGATCCCCACACAATTCGGGTGCTCGTGGTGGATGACGAACCCATCGCCTTGGCCGCCCATGCAGATTATGTGCGCCGGTTGGAGGGCTTCGAAGTGGTTGCCGAGGCCCACGGGATGGGGGCTGCACTGGCCGTGTTGAACGATCCCGCCGTCGGGCCAGTCCAGCTGATTCTGCTGGATATGAACCTCACCGACGGGCACGGGTTGGACCTCCTGCGCCGCATCCATGGGTTGGGCCTGGTGCCCGACGTCGTGGCTATCACGGCCGTGCGGGACGTTCACGTGGTCCGCTCCGCCATTGCGCTGGGTATCAGCGCCTACCTGATCAAGCCATTCAGCTTCGCGGCGTTTCGGGAGAAGTTGGACAGCTACCGCAGCTACCACGATGAGCTCACGGACAGGACCCACACCTCCCAGGACGCCATTGACCGAGCACTGTCCCAGCTGCGCCCCACCGGGAAGCTGGTGCTGCCGAAGGGAATGCTTCCGGAAACCCTCGCCTCCGTGTCTGATTGGCTGCGGAAGCAGGACGTTCCAGCGTCAGCCACCGAGGCGGCAACGTCTCTTGCCATGTCCCGTGTCACCGCCAGACGTTATCTGGATCATCTGGTGGAGGCCGGTTCTGCCGCTAAGGCACCCAGGCACGGCTCCCCGGGTCGCCCGGAACTGGAATACCGCTGGTCCCGCCACTCCCGTTGAGGAGCAAGATCCGGGCACGTCCAGTGCTGGACTGCTTCGCTATTGGCTACCGTTTCTGGACTCCTTGGAGTCCTTGGAGTCCTTCGGCGGCAGCGGATCAGGGTGTGCCAAGGCCTCGGTGAGCATGGGCGCGGTGATTTCGATCTGCCACGTGCGTGCGCCGAGTTCGGCCAGCTGGGTGGACACCGTTTCCTGGGTGATGTCCGACGGCGGACGCCAACACACGCGGCGGAGGAAGTCCGGTGTGAGGATGTTTTCCCCAGGGATGTTGAGTTCTTCGGCCAGCTCGCCCAAACGTGCACGCGCCGTGGCATAGCGGGCGGCAGCTTCGACGTCTCGCTCAGCCCAGACGCGGGGCGGTGGCGGGGCGTTGCTGGAGACCTGAAGTGGCGGCGGCTCGGTGCCGTTCTTGGCCGTTTGAATGGCGTGCAGCCACTTGGGGGCGTCCCGCTTGGCCGAGCGGCCGTGGAAACCCGAGAGTGCCAGCAGTGCTGGAACCGTGGACGGCATGCCCTTGGCTGCGGCCACGATGGCGGAGTCGGGGATGAGCCGGCCCGGTGCTATGTCACGGTGTTCAGCCAGCTTTTCGCGGGTCTGCCACAGTTCCCGCACGGCCGCCAACTGGGTGCGGTTGCGGATGGTGTGTGAGCCGGAGGTGCGCCGCCAGGGGTCAACGCGCGGCGCCGGCACCCCTGAATCGACAAGGTGCTGGAACTCCTGCGCTGCGTAGTCAAGCTTTCCATCGTTGTGCAGCAGGGCAACGAGTTCTTCTTCCAGATCCACCAGAACTTCAACATCCAGAGCGGCGTAGCGCAGCCACGGCTCGGGCAGCGGGCGTGTGGACCAGTCGGCTGCGGAATGCTCCTTGGCCAGGTGGTAGCCCAGCAGGGACTCCACGACGGCGCCTAAACCCACACGCGGCAGGCCGGCCAAACGGGCAGCAAGTTCCGTGTCAAAAAGCTTGTCGGGCCACATGCCGACGCCGGCCAGGCAGGGCAGGTCCTGACTGGCTGCGTGCAAAATCCATTCGACTCCGCGCAGCGCTTCATCAATGATCTTCAGATCGGAAAACGCTTCGGGGTCGATGAGCCACGTACCGGCACCTTCGCGGCGGATCTGTACCAGCATGGCGCGCTGGCCGTAGCGGAAGCCGGAGGCGCGCTCAGTGTCCACAGCTGCCGGGCCGCTGCCGCTGGCAAGGGCGGCCGCACACCGTTTGAGGGCAGGTTCGGTTTCCACGACGGCGGGGATCCCGTCCTGGGGCATGTTCAGCTCGACAATCTCGGGCAGATCTCCCAGTTCCACATGCTGGCCGTCAATGACCACGGACGTCAGCGGGGTGGAGGCCACGTCGGTGGTGGTGCCCACTGAACGGCCCGCTGAATTGCCGGGTGAGTTGCTGGGCGGGGCACTGATCGAGGTGCTGGAGGCCGGGCTGTGGCCGTTGTACTGGGTGGACATTATGTCCCTGGCGCGGCTGTGTGAGCTTGTTTCTGCATTGGTCATGGTGCCCCTAGTCTACCGAACAGCCAGCAGCGCCGTCGTGAATGGAAGTAGGCACAAGACTCAGTGGCCCCTGGTGCGCCGCTGCGGAAGCAAGGTCACGCCGTCGGGCACGGGTGGTAAACCGGCAAAAGTGCACACAATGTTGGCCCACGCCTCCAAGTGTGGGCGGACCGAGGTGTCCGTGGGAGTCCAGGAGGCGCGCAGTTCGATGTCGATGGCGTCGGGGCGGGCGGCGAGCGTGCCGAAGCTTTCGGACAGGACTCGGGTGGCTGTTCCGCCGGCGCTTGTATAGCCGGCGTGCTGTTCCTCCAGCGCCTCAACGAGCCACGCCCAGGCGACGTTGCCCAGTAGGGAGTCGTTGCCCATGTCGGCTTCCAGCTGTGCGCGGACGTAGGTCACGATGCGGAACGTGCCGTCCCAGAGCGGAGAACCATGCGGATCGTGGAGCAGAATGAAGCGGCCGGTGGCCACTTCCTCGCCGTCAACCATGATTTCCGCACCCAACGCCACACCATAGGGGGCAAGCCGTGCTGGGGCCGGAACTTCCGCCAGCATGATCTCGCTGCGGACACTTGCGGCGCGCAGCGATGCCAAGGCCAGTTGGAAATCAGCGGGAAGCTGCTGCGTGACAGTCACACTGGCAGGCTATGACTCCACCGGGGCAAAGCGTGGCAGGCGCGCCGCACCCGCTGAGAGCCTAGGTTGCCAGCTCGGCTTGCAAAGCTGCCACAAACGCGGAAATGTCCGACTCCTGCGTGTCGAATGAGCACATCCAACGCACCTCGCGGGCGCCCTCATCCCAGTCGTAGAAGCGAAACTTCGTGCGCAACCGCTCCGCGACGCCCTCGGGCAGCACGGCAAAAACACCGTTGGATTCGGTGGGCTGCGTGCAATGGACACCGGGCAGGGACTGCACGGCGGCGCGCAGCGTGGCGGCCATCGCATTCGCGTGCCCGGCCGAGCGCAGCCATAGCCCGTCCGACAGTAAGGCCAGCAGCTGGGCGGAGATGAAACGCATCTTCGAGGACAGCTGCATGTTCATCTTGCGCAGGAAGATCAAGCCATCCGTGGCGGCCGGATTCAGCGCCACCACCGCCTCACCAAAGATGACCCCGTTCTTCGTGCCGCCAAAGGACAACACGTCCACACCGGCGTCGGAGGTGAACTCCCGCACCGGAACACCCAGGAACGCGGCGGCATTGGCCAGCCGCGCGCCGTCCATGTGCACCTTCATGCCCAGCGAATGCGCGTGATCGCAGATGGCGCGCACTTCCTCCGGCGTGTAGCAGGTGCCCAACTCGGTGGTCTGGGTGATGGAGACGGCCAGCGGCTGGGCGCGGTGTTCATCGCCGAAACCCCAGGCCTCCTTGTCAATGAGCTCCGGCGTCAATTTCCCATTCGGCGTGGCGACCGGCAGCAGCTTCATGCCGCCCACCCGCTCGGGCGCTCCGTTCTCGTCCATGTTGATGTGGGCGGTCCCGGCACACACCACAGCCCCCCAGCGCGGCAGCAGCGACTGCAGGGCCAGTACGTTCGCACCCGTGCCGTTGAAGACGGGAAACACCTCCACGTCCTTGCCGAACAGCTGGCACATCTCCTGCTGCAAGCGGGCCGTGTAGTCGTCGCCGCCGTATGCCACCTGGTGCCCGCCATTGGCCGCAGCCAGGGCTGCGAGGACCTCCGGATGCACGCCGGAATAGTTGTCCGAGGCAAAGCTGATCAGCGTGGGGTCGTGCAACGTGATCGGGTGCTGCGCCGAGTCGAGTGCCGAGTTGGGTGCGGTGTCCTGTGTGGTGTGGGTGCTGCCGTTGGTCACTGTTCGCCTTGCTTCTTTGGTAGTTGGTCAAGTATGAGCCGAGCGCCGTTGAGTTCACTGGCTGGCCGGGCAAACAAGCCCGCTGCAGAACGTCCCAGCTCCGCCGCGTCCGTGAAGCCGGGGAAGCGGCGTTCGGGAGAGCGTTCGCGCATCGCCGGATCCACCAGTGCCTTCACCACGAGGACGACGGCGGCACTGGAACTCCCAGCCTGGCTCCCGAACCCTTGGGCCACGGACTGGACCCAGCTTTCGGCAGCGGCTTTCACGCTGGCGTAGTTGGCGTTGTCCGCAGTGGGTGCAGTCACGGCGGTGGAGGAGACGATCGCCAGCCGGCCCACGGGCGAGGCTGCCAAATCGTCGTAGAACTCCCGGCTCGTATTGCGCAGCGTGGTCATCCCCAAGGTGTGCAGGAAGTCCCAGTCGGCGTCGATCTGACCGGTTATGCCAGTACCCCCGCGCCAGCCGCCCACCAGATGGATGAGCCCGTCAAGGGGCCCAAAGTCTGTGTGGATCTTCTCTGCAAGCTCTCTAACCGCCTCAGGGTCCGCCAGGTCGCACACCAGGGGGACGGCACCGCCGGCGGACTCCGCCGCCGCCGTGATGCGTCCGGCGTCGGACCCTACGGTGAGCACACGCATGCCAGTAGAAAGCAACTCGCGGGCCACGGCAATGCCAGCGGCACTGCTGCCGCCGGCCACCAGCACCAGGGGAGCTGCCAAGGAAGAATCAGTCATGTTCCCTACAGTACCCACTTGCAGTTGCCGTCCTAATTTACGGATGCGCTGGCACCGGTGATTCCGGCCGTGGACTCGATCACTGCCTTCATCTTCTTGTTCAGCGCCTCGTAGAACATGGAGAGCGGAAATTCGTCATCCATGACCTGATCCGTGATTTCACGCATCGGGCCTGTCAATGGCAGGGCGTCGGGCCCCTTGGCCCAGGTGGATGCGGGGTTGGGCGTGAGTGTGGCGGAGACCAGATCATAAGCGGCCAGCCAGTGCGCCAGCTTGGGACGGTCGATGGAGCGCCAGTAGAGGTCCTCAATCTCATGTCCGAGCGCAATCACAACTTCCGGAACGCTGGCCCAGTCAATGCTCAGCTTGGTGTCCGTCCAGTGCAGCACGTGGTGCTGGTGCAGCCAGGCGAACAGCAGCTGCCCGCCCAGGCCGTCGTAGTTGCGCACCCGGGTACCGGTGATGGCAAAGCGGAAGATCCTGTCAAAGATGACGGCGTACTGCACGAGCTTCGCGTGTCTACGTGCGTCTGGGGAGGCCTTTTCGTCGTTCTCCACGGCGACGGATTCGCGGAACGCGGTCAGATCGCAGCGCAACTCCTCCAGCGAGTACAGGAAGTACGGCATGCGCTGCTTGATCATGAACGGGTCAAAGGGCAGGTCACCGCGCATGTGTGTGCGGTCGTGGATCAGGTCCCACATGACAAAGGTTTCCTCGGTCAGCCCCTGGCTGTCCAGAAGCTCGAGCGCGTCTGCCGGCAAGTCGAGCCGGGTGACCTTGGCGGCCTCCCGGACCACACGGCGGAACCTGGCGGCTTCGCGGTCCTGGAAGATGGCGCCCCACGTGAAGCTGGGTGTTTCGCGCACGGCCACGCTCTCCGGGAACAAAACGGCGGAGTTGCTGTCATAGCCGGGGGTGAAGTCAATGAACCGCAGCGGCACGAACAGCTTGTTGGAGTAGCTTCCCGCTTCGAGTTCACCGATGAACTCGGGCCAGATGGCCTCCACCAGAACAGCTTCGACGTGGCGGGAGGTGGAGCCGTTCTGCGTGTACATGGGGAAGACCACCAAGTGGCCCAGTCCGTCGACGCGGTGTTGCTGCGGGGTGAAGGCCATGAGCGAGTCAAGGAAGTCCGGCACACCCAACCCGCCGCCAACCCATTTGCTGAAGTCTGCAACCAGCAGATCCAGGTACCCGCGGTCATGCTCAAAATACCGAGCCAGTTCCATGATGGAGGCTTGAATGGTCTCGATATAGGCAGTGGCCGCGGCGTGGTCAGCGGGATCGGGTACGGACCCGTCCTTGACCTGCAGCTCCGACAGGAGTGTCGCGGCGTTCTTCAACCCCAACCATGCGGGGTCCAGGGCCAGAGTGGTGTAGTCAAAGGTGCTGGCCGTGCCAGTGTTTTCCATGGTGATGCTCATCGCGTCCTCCTTGCTTCGTTGAGCCGGCAGGGCATGCCTGCGGCCTTGATTTCAGCGTAGCAATGGGAAAGGAAAACTAATGTGAAAGACGACTGAGCATAAGAAACTCTCGTGCTCAGTCCTTGCCAGGAGCTTCGGGCGACAGTTCCCGTGGGCCTTCCCGCAGCGTCAGGCAGATGGAGTTGATGCAGAAACGCTCATCGGTTGGCGTGTCATAGCCTTCTCCTTCGAAGAGGTGGCCCAGGTGGGAGTCGCACGCGGTGCAGCGAACCTCCACGCGCTTCATGCCCATCGTGTTGTCATGCAGGTAGCGCACGGTGCCGTCGGCCAGTGGGGCAAAGAAGGAGGGCCAGCCGCAATGGGAGGAGAACTTTTCCCGGGAGCTGAACAATTCGGCGCCGCAGGCCCGGCACTCGTACACGCCTTCCTGGGTGGAGTCCCAGTATTCGCCGGTGAAGGGCCTTTCGGTGCCGGCCTTGCGCAGCACCTGGTACTCGGCGGCACTGAGCTCTTCACGCCATTGGGCATCGGGTTTGACGACGGACGGGGCAGCAGGAGTTTCAGAAGTTGTCATACTTTCAACAACGCTCAGGAGTCGCCAATAAATCCCGAATCGGAGTACAAATGCAAAACGGGAAGCCCCAGCTTGCGTTGCGCCTGGTGCGCCCAGTCCTGGCGGAACGTGTCGGCAACAGCGTGCGGGCGGGTCACCACCACAGCCTGGCGCGCCTCCATCTCCCCGACCTTTGCCACGAGGGAGGCAACGGCGTTGCCCTCGGCAACAGCCCCGGTGGCGTTCGCCCCGACGGATTCAAGCACGGCCAGCGACGTCGCCAAAATCTCGCTCGCCTCGGCACGGACGGTCTCGGCGTCGGGCTTCTCACGGATTTCCCGTAGCGCACCTGGCAGGTCAAGCATCGTCAACTGGTCAATGACGTCGACAAAGAGGTTGCGCTTTGTATCGGCAGGAACCAACAGCACCAGCTCAACGTCGTCGTCAGGGCCGTACAGATCGGTGATGTTAGCCACGTCAACGGCGGTTAGCGGTTCTTCGGTCAAAATGATGATGGCGTCGCTCATGGCACCAGCATAAGCTCCAACACGACGGAAGCACTGCGGCGCGGCAGGATGTGCGGGAAAAGTTGTGGAAAGAATGTTGCCGGTGTCGCCGGTGTGCCGCTCGACGTGGCCCCACGCTGGTGGGCAGAATAGGAGCATGGCTACCTCTGAACAACCGTCAAATGTTTGGCTCAAGTGGGGTGTCTTGGGCGCCGCAGCAGCAGGAGTGGGCTCGCTTGCGGTGGTGACGGCCACCGCGGGGCTTGCCGCTTACTTTGCCCGGCGTGTGGTGACACCGGAAAAACAGCGCGTGGACGACCTCGCGATTCTGGCGGTCATCCCCGACGGGCCCAAGCTCCAGGTAGTGCTGGAAGCCACCGCCGACACCATCATTGACGGGACCTACGGGCTGTACTTCAATGACAGCCGCGCCCATGCCATCATTGGCCCCATCATTTCCTACGTCCCACGCGAAGGCAGCGTCACCCGTGAAGTGGTGGCCGTCCATGGCGGGGATTTGCGCACCGCCACGTCCGGCTGGTGGACCGGGAGCCTGTACGCGAACCCGGATGAAGCAGGCCTGCGCTACGAAGACGTCACGTTGGAGCTTCCGGTGGGCCCGGCACCTGCCTGGCTGCTGCCGGCCCGGAATCCCGGGCATACGTGGGCCATCATGGTCCATGGCCGTGGCGCCACCCGCACCGAGGGCCTGCGCACCGTCCCCACGGCACACCGTCTGGGCATGAACGCGCTGTTGATGTCCTACAGGAACGACGGCGATGCCCCCGCCGCGCCCGACGGCCGGTATGGGTTGGGGGTCACGGAGTGGGCCGATGTGGAAGCCGCCATCGATTTCGCCATTGCCCGCGGCGCCAAGGACGTGGTGCTGTTTGGCTTCTCCATGGGTGGGGCCATCAGCCTGCAGACGGCTGACCTGGCCCGTAACCGCAAGCACGTGCTGGCGCTGGTGTTGGATGCGCCCGTCATCAACTGGGTGAATGTGCTGGCCCACCAGGCACAGCTGAACCGCATGCCGGACTACATTGGCCGCTACGCCCAGCTCATGCTGACGCACCCGCTGGGGCAGCGGATAACCGGACTGGCCGCCCCGGTCAACTTCAAGAGCATGGACTGGGTATCCCGGGCGGTGGAGCTGCGCACGCCGTCGTTGATCCTGCACAGTATTGACGACGACTTTGTCCCCTACGAGCCGACGGCTGAACTGGCGAAGCGGAATCCCGAGATGGTCACGTTTGAACCGTTCAGCAAGGCCGGGCACACGAAGGAATGGAACGTTGATCCGGTGCGGTGGGAGAACGTGGTGGAGTGCTGGCTGCGGCCACGGCTCGGCAGGCACGGGCTGCCGCGGGATTAAAGCGTCTGCGCCACCCCTGCGGACTCAGGCAGGGTGGCCGATCTTCGCCGTCGTGGCCTGGGTCAGGGCAATGAGGTCGGTGGGGGACAGTTCGACGTCGAACCCCCTCCGCCCGCCGGAGACAAAGATGGTCTCATGATCCAGCGCCGATGCGTCAAGGACGGTGGGGGATTGCTGGCGCTGGCCCAACGGGGAGATGCCGCCGAGCACGTAGCCGGTGCGCCGCTGCGCGAGGGCAGGATCGGCCATGGCGGCCTTCTTGTGGCCTAGTGCGTGAGCCAAGGCCTTCAGATCCAGCGTTCCGTTGACGGGCACGATCGCCACTGCGAGCGTGCCGCCCACGTCCGCCACAAGCGTCTTGAACACACGCTCAGGGTCGATGCCCAAAACCGTGGCCGCCTCCATGCCATAGCTGGTGGCGGCAGGGTCGTGCGCATAGCTGTGGGGCGTAAAGGCAACGTTGGCGGCCGTCAGCGCAACAGTTGCTGGGGTGCTTGCCCCCGCTGCTGGTTTCTTAGCCATCGGGTGAACTACGCAGCCGGGCGGAGTCCGCCACTGATCTTGCGCTTCACGCGGCCAAGCATGGCGCTCATGCCGCGCATGCGCAGGGGCGAGATAGCGCGGGTCAGGCCCAATTGGTTCGGCATGTCGTCGGGGACGGCAAGGATTTCCTCCGCCGTCAACCCGTCAAGACCTTCGAACAATACCGAGGCGAAACCTCGCGTGGTGGGTGCTTCGGGGGGCGCCTGGAAATAGAGCCGGACGACTTCGCCGTTTTCGGTCTTTTCCGATTCGACCGTCAGGAACAGCGGCGACTGGCATTCCACCACCTGTTCGAGCAGCTCAGGATGATTTGTGAGCCGCTCAGGCAGCGGTGGCAGGGAACGGGAGAATTCCAGCAGCAGCGTCAGGCGGTCGCGTTCTTCCAGTTCCTGGAAATCGTTGACGATCTCAGCCAATGTGGGGGGAAGTGCTTGTGAAGTAGTCATCAGCTAAAGCGTACGTTTCTTTTCGACGGAAGGTAAAACAGAGGAAAATTTCGGCCCCGGGCGTGGTGGGCCCACAGCTTCGAGGGCCCCCTTTGCCGGGTCGTCAGCGACCCGGCAAAGGGGAGAAGCTGGGGACTAGTTCTTGCCGGGCACTTCGCCGCGTTCGGTGCCGACGGCGATGGGGACGCGCACTGCGTTGCCCCATTCGGTCCATGAGCCGTCGTAGTTGCGGACGGTGTCGAAGCCGAGCAGGTATTTCAGTGCGAACCAGGTGTGGCTGGAACGCTCGCCAATGCGGCAGTAGGCCACGACGTCGTCCCCTTCGACCAGTCCGGCTTCACCCAGGTACAGGGCTTCGAGTTCTTCACGGCTGCGGTAGGTGCCGTCGTCGGCTGCTGCCCGGGCCCACGGGATGGAAGCAGCTGTGGGAATGTGGCCGCCGCGAAGCGTGCCCTCCTGGGGGTAGGCGGGCATGTGGGTGCGTTCCCCGGTGTACTCTTCGGTGGAGCGCACGTCGATCAGCGGCTTGCCGAAGTGGGCAAGGACGTCTTCTTTGTAGGCGCGGATGGGGGCGTCATTGCGTTCCACTACCGGGTAGCCGGCGGAGGGGGTGACGGCCGTGGCGTCGGTGGTGAGCTCGCGGCCCTCGGCAATCCACTTGTCGCGGCCGCCGTCGAGCAGGCGAACATCTTCGTGGCCGAACAAGGTGAAAACCCACAGCGCGTAGGCAGCCCACCAGTTGGACTTGTCCCCGTAAACCACAACGGTGGTGTCGCGGGAGATGCCCTTGGCCGCGGCGAGCGAAGCGAAAGCAGCGCCGTCAATGTAGTCCCGGGTGACGTCGTCGTTCAGGTCTGTGTGCCAGTCAATTTTTACCGCTCCGGGGATGTGGCCGGTCTCGTACAGCAACACGTCTTCATCGGATTCCACGACGACGAGGCCGCCGTTGGAAGTGGCGCCGCTGGCAATGGCCTCGGCGAGCCACTGGGTGGAAACCAGACGCTCGGGGTGGGCGTAGGCTGCAAACTTTTCATTCGATTCAACTGCAACAGGCATGATGCCCTTTCTCGTAAACTGCTCAGGCTGGGGCCATCCCGGGTATTTCCGGGACTGTTCCGTGACCGTGAGGTGAAGAATGGCGTGCCGCCGCGAAAATACTGGGTGCAGCAGCTATTCCTTATCTATCAGCGTAACGAGTTGGGCAACTGTTTACTTCCTTCGGCGTTAACGCAACGCAATATGGCGTGGGTATTGTTGTCTCCATGAGCCGTGTGCTGTGCCCGGCATGCGCTGGCAGAAGAATTTTTATGATCGGAATCGTCCTTGGTACAAGTTGAACAATTGTCCACCCGCCGCCCGGCCGTCTCGGTGGAGGAACTGCTGCAGGGTTTTGTCCCGTCCCCGCGCTTTGGCGAAGTTTCCTTTGACACGTACCGGCCGGACCCGAACCAGCCCTCACAATCCCAAGCAGTGACCTTGTTGCAGGACTTTGCCGCTGGCACGTCGGCGAAACCGGCAGGCGGGCTGCGCAGGTTGTTTGGCGGCAAGTCCAAAGGATCGGCGAAGGGCTCCGCGGCGGGCAAACGGGCCGGGGTTTACCTTGATGGCGGGTTTGGTGTGGGCAAGACCCACCTGTTGTCCTCACTGTGGCATGAGGTGGAGGGGCCCAAGGCCATTGGAACGTTCGTGGAGTACACCAACCTGGTTGGCGCACTGTCCTTCCGCAAGACGGTGGAGGCGCTGAGTCAGTACAAGCTGGTGTGCATCGACGAGTTTGAACTCGATGATCCGGGTGACACGGTGCTGATGTCGCGGTTGATGCGTGAATTGGCCGACGCCGGTGTGAAGCTGGCGGCGACCTCCAACACGTTGCCGGGCTCCTTGGGAGACGGACGTTTTGCCGCCGTCGACTTCCAGCGGGAGATTCAGGTCCTGGCAGACCAGTTCGAGATTCTGCACATTGACGGGGAGGACTTTCGCCACCGTGGTCTGCCCACCCCGCCGGAACCGGTGGCCAATAGCGACCTTGATGCGCGCATGCGGGCCGACTTTGGGAACCAGACGGTGGCCGTGGACGACTTTGGCACACTGGTGGACCACCTGGCTGGCGTCCACCCCTCACGCTATAGGCAGATGCTTGACGGGATCGACGCCGTGGTGTGGCGCAACGTTGCCACCATCACCGAGCAGGCCGTTGCCCTGCGCTTTGTCGTGCTTGCTGACAGGCTTTATGACAGGGATGTGCCGATTCTGGCCAGTGGTGCACCGCTTGACCAACTATTCACCGATGAGATGATGACCGGCGGCTACCAAAAGAAGTACTTCCGGGCTGTGTCGCGCCTGACCGCCCTGGCGCGTGAAGCGCAGGAAGCGGCCGAAGGGGCCGCTGCGCAGCCCGTGGGCTGACTGGCTCCGGGAACAGTCTCCACAGTCAAGGCGAGGTTAAAGCGAAAAGGCGCCGGTGCCGTCTTCACGACGGGACCGGCGCCTTCTTTGACGCTCTAGACAAGAGCGAAGGGGAACTACTTTCCTGCGCCGTCTACATAGTCGGACGCAGCTTTTTGAGCTCCATCGATTTGATCCTTGAACTTGTCGCCGGTCTTTGAATCAACAAAGTCACCGGCCTTTTCAACACCATCCTTGATGGCGTCTTCATGTCCATTGATCAATCCTTCGGCCTTGCCCTTGATATCGTCAAAAATAGACAACAGGCACCTCCCTTCACTCCTGGGGTCTGTGCGCCCCAACTTTTTACAGCATAGTTGGCGCGTCTTTAATGTCAAGACAAAATTTCTGTGAGTCTGCCGTATTCTATTTTCCATGTGGGACACTGTTCATTGCCACATGGCACCCGGACGAGGTGCGCCGTACCCGGTCAGCGACAAGACGGCGTCAAGGAGATGGTTTTCATGGCGTGGTTTGTTTTGATTCTTTCGGGCATGGTGGAGGCCGTGTGGGCCACGGCATTGGGAAAAAGCGAGGGCTTGACCAAAATCGGTCCCAGCATCGTGTTCGTCGTGGCTATTGTGGCCAGTATGCTCGGCTTGGCCTGGGCGATGCGGACCCTGCCAGTTGGAACCTCCTACGCCGTGTGGGTGGGCGTCGGGGCGGCACTGACAGTTGGCTATGCCATGCTCACGGGCACGGAAACGGTCTCACTGGTGAAGATCCTGCTTCTGCTGGGCCTGGTGGGCTGCATTGTTGGCCTGAAGGTCGCCCACTGAGGTTACCTGGGGACCGGTGGTGTGTGTGGTCCGCTGTTACGGCAGCGGGGAGTCGCCCACATGGCGTGAGCGCAGGTCCGCATAGCCGACAACCAGCGCGAGGATCAGCACCACAAAGATTGCCGTGAACCCAGTGATCAGCGCGACAGACCAGTTGCTGAAGCCCAACACCGTGAAGGTGAGTGCGGTGATGACGGCTATGCCCACCGAGGTTCCGATGCGCTGCCCGGTCTGCATGATCCCGCCCGAGCTTCCCGCATACTCCAGTGGTACTTCAGCCAAGGTGAGCGCCTGATTGGGACTGATAACAGAACCCTGTGCCACCCCAACGAAAGCAAGGCTCAGCAGCAGCCACCATTCATTGGCCGCGCCCATCGAATGCAGCCACACCACGAGAATGCTGGCGGCGAGTCCGAACAAACCTACATACAGGCCGCCGATCACCACCTTTCGTCCATAGGTCGCGACCTTGCGTCCGCCCCAAAGAGCTGCGATGCCCGAGGCGATGGCACTGGGCAGCCCCACCATCCCACTGGCCAGGGCGGTGTGACCGAGCCCCTCCTGAAAGTACAGCGCGACCAGCACCCAAACGCTGGTCATGCCCAAAAAGTACAAGCTGACGAGCAACGTTCCATTGGCGAAGCTCTTCACTTGAAAGATCGCCAGATCAACCATGGGGCTTTTGCCAAGGCGCTTGTAGCGCTGCTCCCACCACAGCCACACTCCCAGAAGTGCGACGCCGGCGAAGAGGACCGCCCAGACCAACGGCGTTTCCCGCGGCTGCAGGAAGGGGAAGAGCACTGCGACCACTGCCAGCCCCAAAAGGACCGCACCCACCATGTCCAAATCCCGACTCTGCTTCGGCAGTGCTGGCTCTGCCAGCGCGGGATCGCGTTGCCGGTTGCTGTTCAGCAACGGTTTGGGAAGCCACAGGAAGGCAAGCACGACGGCGAGGGCGCCCACCGGGAGGTTCACGAAGAACACCCACCGCCAGCCTTCGGCCACCCCAAACCAGTGGATGAGCAGGCCACCAAGGATTGGCCCCGCCGCCACTGAGACGCCCACCACGCCGCCAAAGACACCGAACGCGCGCCCCCGCTCTGCACCGCGGAAATACTGTTGGATCATGCCGATCGTCTGCGGGTTGAAAAGACCCGCAGCTATGCCCTGCACGGCACGGGAGATGTTCAGCCAGAGGGCGTCGGGCGCAAATCCTGCTGCGGCGGAACTGAGCGTAAATAGTGCAACACCAATGATGAACAAGGGGCCGCGACCGAAGATGTCTCCCGCGCGGCCCGCTGAGACCAGGCCTATTCCGAACGTCAGCGCATAGCCGGAAAGCACCCACTGCAACTCGGAATGGGAGGCGTTGAGTCCCGTCTGAATCGACGGCAGCGCCACGTTGACAATACTCACGTCGATCAATGACATAAACAGCGCGACGACGAGAACCATCAGGACCCGCCAGCGACGCGGATCGGGGGTGTACTTCGGTGTTCTCTGCCCGTCGGTCACGGCCCTAAGCATACTGAGCGGGTTCAGGGGTGTCGACACGTGGCGTTTCCACGGATCGTGTCGGCGATCTGCGTGGCAGGTGCAGCAGCATCCGCCCGGGAATTCCTGCCCCGTGGTTGCTGTTCTTGTAGATGTATACGTCGGCCCAGCGGGCCAGCTAGAGAAGGGGCGGGTCCTGCCATGACTTACCGTGTTGGATACTTCGTGGGAAGCCTGTCAAGCCAATCCATCAACCGCAAACTCGCCAACGCCCTTGTGGCTGTTGCACCGACAGAACTTGAACTGGTTGAGATTGGGTACGCCAACCTTCCCCTCTACAACCGAGACCTTGACGCTGCGTATCCCTTGGAGGCGGCCGCCTTCAAGGCCTCCATAGCCAACGTGGACGCCGTACTTTTTGTCACGCCCGAGTACAACAGGTCCATTCCGGGTGCGCTGAAGAATGCCATTGACTGGGGGAGCAGACCCGCGGGAGAGAACATTTTCAAGGGAAAGCCCGCAGCAACGATCGGCGCCTCCCGGGGGTTCGGAACGGCCATGGCACAGCAGCACCTCAAAAATGTCCTTGCCTTCCTGGACGCACCATCGATGGGACAGCCGGAAGGGTACATCAAGTTCACGGACGGGCTCATCGCCGACGATGGCGCCGTGGCAGATCCGGACACGGCTGAGTTCTTTCGCCACTGGATGGCAGCCTTCGCCCAACACATCGCCAAAAACCTCGCCGCCCGTTGACAGACCCCAGCTGACGGGCCCGGGTACGAAAACATAAAAAAGCCCCTCCGGCCAGCGTTAGTGCTGATCAAAGGGGCTTTCCTTCTTGGTGGGCGATACTGGGTTCGAACCAGTGACCTCTCCGGTGTGAACGGAACGCGCTACCACTGCGCCAATCGCCCAAAGTCTGCTGCCCAATCCGTCAGGCGGACCGTGCGCTTTCCTTGGTGCGTTCAAAACAATAGCCCAAACTGCCGTCCACTCATAATCGTCCCTTTTGAACCTGGCCCGACCGAGAGCCAAGGTGGCGAAAAATGAGCGGGAAGTGGCCGGCGTCGTGCGTCAAAAGCGGGAATGTGACGAGCGCCTCAGCACCAATTTCTGCCGAAAAGCGCGAAAACGGCATAAAAGGACCTCTAAATGACAGCGTTGTAATTCGAAGCGTAAACGTGAAATCCGCGTCAATTCAACGATTTCGGCCCTCCGGAAGCCAGGCAAACCACGCCGAGACGTGGCCGATTTGGTGTTTGGGAAAAAGCTCAGGTAATGTTTTCACCGCAGCAACACGGACTACCGAAGCGGAAACGCGAACGGCTAGGAAAATGTTACTTCTGCGGTTGTAGCTCAGCTGGTAGAGCACCACCTTGCCAAGGTGGATGTCGCGAGT
>NZ_JAUNVV010000056.1 GCF_030540645.1 Arthrobacter sp. | reverse complement strand
GTCCGAAAGGAAATAGACGGGATGGGGTTCTTCCCCGGTCAGCATTTCACTCTCCAGCAGCTCACTCTCCCGGACTCGGTCCATGGCGGTGGTTTCGGGCTTTTGCGTACTCAACGTCTGCTCCCTTGCCTGCGATTGCCTGCGATACTCCGCAGTGGTGTGGCGTGCCTGTTACGGACAGCTTAGGTCGGCTCACGGCAAAGTCCACCCTTGCCAGCCTCGTGCCCCTTGCCACCCTGACGGAAAGCCTTGCCGCCGCCAGTGTGACGGGGCACACTGGAATCAGGTCTTCAGCTGGCTGTACATGGTCTAGCTGGTGCGTGCGGTGGTCATGGAAACCAGGAAAGGCGCGACATGAGTTTCCCAGCGAAATATCCCAGCTTGAACGAGACAACTCTCAGCGGGGAGGCCAAAGCAATCCTGGAACGAATCATCCGGGTTGCCTTTCCACACCCCGACTTCCCGGACGGTGCTTACCAGCGCATGTGCGAGAAGGTTGTCACTGAGGCGGAGTCGTCCACGTGGTTTCGTGTGGTGCTCACCCAGGGCCTGCTGACACTTGAAGCACAACTGGCGGAAGGTGAGCGCTTCATTGACCTTTCCGACGAGAAGGCCTTGGCCCTGCTTCGCCGTGTGGAGGACCTGGAATTCTTCGGGTTCATCCGACGCACCACCGTATTGAACCTCTACGGAGACCCTGACGTGCTCCAGACGCTGGGCTACGAGGGCGAGTCCTTCTCCCAAGGCGGCTACCTGCACCGCGGCTTCGACGATCTCGATTGGCTGCCTAAGGCCCGGATCGAGGAAACAGACGAAGCCATGACCGAGGTTGGCCCACTGCCGTACAAGGTTCGGACGACGGCGGCCGCACATTCCACTGGAGACTCACCTCCCACAGAGGGTTCCGGCGGCAGCAGCGCAGCTGCCGCAGCCGGCCCACACCCCCAGTCGGGTATCGGAGCAGAAGGCAAGACCCAGCAGCCAGGAGAAGACCAATGAGCAGGCGCACCCAGCAACCCTTCGACGCCGGCAGCTATGAGTCGGCGCATTTCGATCTCGACGATGACTCCGTGGTCGTCGTCGTCGGTTCAGGTGCAGGCGGTGGAACCCTCGCGGCGGAGCTGACGCAGAAGGGGGTAAAGGTGGTGTTGCTCGAAGCGGGCCCGCTGCTGCGCAACGCAGATTACCTCAACGACGAATGGCCGGCGTTCAACCAGATGGCGTGGCTCGATCCGCGCACCACCTCGGGCTCCTGGCGGGTAGCCAAGGACTTCCCGAACCTGCCGGCCTGGATCGTCAAGGCAGTGGGCGGAACCACCACGCACTGGGCGGGTGCCACACCACGGTTCAAGGCACACGAGTTCAAGACGCGAACCGTCTACGGGCGTGTTGACGGCGCCAACCTGCTGGACTGGCCCATCACGCTCGAAGAACTGGCACCGTATTACGACTTGGCGGAACGCAAGCTCGGCAGTACCCATCGCCACGGGCGGCCACCGCTGCCGGCGAACAACAACTACACGGTATTGGCCAACGGCGCGGCACGCCTCGGCTACCGGCACTTCGCCACCGGTCCGTACGGGACCAATGCCGAGCCCTATGATGGACGGCCAGCTTCCATCCAGGACGGCTTCAACTTCCAAGGCGACAAGAACGGCTCCAAGTGGTCCACGCTGGTCGCCGAGATCCCCAAGGCGGTCAAGACGGGCAAGTTGGACCTTCGTCCAGACAGCCAAGCGGTCCAGCTCACACACACCGCCGACGGCGTGGTGGACGGCGTCGTCTATGCTGACGCCGAGGGCGTGCTGCACCGGCAGCAGGCCCGCGCCGTCGCCGTGGCCGGCAATTCAATTGAGACCCCACGGCTACTGCTGCTCTCCGCCTCGCCGCTGTTCCCGGACGGGCTGGCCAACTCCTCCGGGCAGCTGGGCCGGAACTACCTGCGCCACACGACCGGGTCGGTGTACGCCCGTTTTGAAAAGCCGGTGCACATGTACCGCGGCGAGACCATGGCAGGGTTGGTGGCGGACGAGTCCCGGTTCGACGCCGACCGAGGGTTCGTCGGTGGCTACTATCTGCAGACCATTGCGCTCGGTCCGGCGTTTCTGGCCAGCTTCGTAAACCCCGGGGCTTGGGGACCGGGGTTCACCGAAATCATGGACGCCTATGACAACACTGCGGGCTTGTGGATTGTCGGGGAGGACATGCCGGTCTCAAGCAACCGGATCACGCTCAACACCACCGTGACGGACAAGCTGGGCCTGCCGGTGCCGAATGTGCACTTTGATGACCATCCAAACGATGAGGCCATGCGGGCCCATGCCTACCGGCAGTCAGAGCTGATCTACCAGGCTGCGGGCGCCGTGGGCACGGTGCGCACCCCGCCTTATCCGTCAACGCACAACCTCGGCACTGCCCGGATGAGCCAACGGCCCGAAGATGGGGTCTGCAACAACTTCGGCCAGGCGCATGACGTGAAGAACCTGTTCATTTCCGACGGCTCCCAATTCACCACAGGTGCCGCGGCCAACCCCACTTTGACCATCGTGGCCTTGGCCATCAGACAGGCCGAATACATCGTTGAGCAGATGTCCACTGGCGCAATCTAATACGTTGGGATGGGAGCCGCGTCTCAGGATGCCATTCCCTCAGTGGTGGCGGCGCCCCACCCACAGCCCATGAAGCAAAGGAACCACCGAGACAACCATCAGCACGCTGCCGAACACCGTGTCATCGGCCCTCACCGCGGCACCGGCAATGAGCAGTACACCGAACATCACCGTCGACACCAATCGCCGCGCTGTCCGGTTCAGCCGCTCCACCTGCCGCTCCAACTTCGGGTTGGCAACCGGCAGTGAACCGGCCTCGATCCGAGTGAGAAGCTCATCCAAGCGCATGGGTAAACGCAAGGCCACCCCAGCCGCGTCGAGCGCCTGCCTGCCCACATCCTGCACAATGTTGCCGCGCTCCTCGCGCAGCAATTTTGCCGCATACGGCTCCACCGAATCCCAGAGGTTGAAACGGGAGTCCAGCGAGCTGCAGACACCCGATGTCAGCGACATGGCCCGGATGATGAGCAGGAAGTTCTCCGGCAATTGGAACGGCAAGGAGCGAACCACCTCACCAAACTCCACCGCAAAGTCCTTGAACTCCCGCGGGTCCACTTCGCGAAGCTCGGCGAACCCCATACCGCCAAACCGGCCGAAGAGGGCCGTCATCGCCCGCTCAAGCTCAGCCGTGTCGGCAGACGCTGCCAGAACGCCTACGTCGCTAATCGCTGCCACCAGGCCCTTTCCGTCACGCGCGGCTGCCGCGATCAGTAGCCTTCGCAGTCCGGTGCGAGTCTTCGGAGGCACCTCGCCCATCATGCCGAAGTCAATGAACGTCAGCTTCCATGAACGCTCGGCTGCTGGATCGACAATCGGGGTGATGAAGATATTGCCCGGATGCGGATCGGCGTGAAAAAAGCCGTTGGTGAACATCTGGTCGAACATAACGGATGCGAAAACCGGCGCGACCTCAGCTGGATCGATGCCAGCGGCAAGAAGTGCTTCCGAATCGGTGATCTTGATCGCCGTCACATCTTCGAGAGTGAGCACCCGTCGGGTGGTCCGCTCCCACACGACGTGGGGCACTGCCACCTTGTCGTCGTCGGCGAAATCGTTGGCAAAACGGTCAGCGTTGGCTGCCTCTTGCAGGTAGTCAATCTCCTCCAGACTGGTCTGCCCAAACTCTTCGACCAGTGCAGGCACGTTAGCGCGTGAAGACACGAAGCGCACGTGGCTGAGCCAGCCACCCACTTTTCGCAACGCAGCCAAATCAACGGCAACAATTGCGTCGATCCCCGGTCGCTGCACCTTCAAGACGACGCTGTCGAGCCCCGTTTCTGCAGCATCGAGTGGAAGGAGCAGTGCACGGTGAGCCTGCCCCAGGGATGCTGCGGCAATTGGTGTCTCCTCAACCGAGGCAAACACTTTGTCCAGCGGTGCATGCAGCTCCGCCTCGGCGAGGGCTCGGATGGCAGGGAAGGGAACAGGAGGGACCTCGTCCTGCAAGCCTTCAAGTTCAGCAGTGATCTCCGGCGGCAACACATCTAGCCGGGACGACATGAACTGACCAACTTTAATCATCAAACCGCCAAGGTCCAAAGCAAGCGCATGGAAGCGCCGGGCGAAGCGGCGCATCCGCTTCGCCCGGGTGCGCTCGGCAATTTTGGCCAGCCCAAGACGCGGCAGTATCAGCTCAAACCACCAAGCCACCGCCAGATGCCAGGCGGCGAAGCGCAGGATGCGCCGGTAGCGGGCACGGGTGTTGCCCGAGCCCGGTGCCGAAACTGAGCTTCTCTGAGAAGTTGACGACAACCGTGTCAATCCTGCGCGAGGATCGAGTACAGTCGGCGACGAGCCTCCTCGAGCACCTTCACAGCTTCCTGAACTTGTTTCGAGGAGCCGGTGCGACCCACCTGCGCCGCGGCCTGTGCAAGCTCGACGCCGGCCTTGGGCAGCGCAGCGAACCCGGAACCCGATGGCGTCTCCTTGGAATCCCATGGTGCCGACGCATCATCACCGGCCACTTCCTCACGGCCGGCTTCGGTCAACGAGTATATCTTTCGGCCATTGGATTCCTCGGCGCTAATGATCCCTTCGTCAGCCAACAGCTGCAGCGCCGGGTATATGGAGCCGGCACTGGGCTTCCAGCTGCCGCTGCTTCGCTCCTCTATTTCACGGATGATCTGGTAGCCGTGCATCGGCTGCTCCGCAAGAAGGGCCAGCACCGCTGCCCGCACCTCGCCTCGGCCTGCCCGTGTACCCGAGCGCTTCTCAAATCGTGAACGGAATTCCTCCATGGCCTGCCACATGCCGTCGAAGCTGTTGGCGCCGAACCCGCCTACGGGATTTGAACTGCGCATGATGTTCTCCTTGATCGAATTCTGAACGATATACAACGATAGTTAACGATATGCCTGGCTGTATACAAAAAACAAGAGTGTGAGACACCGAGCATGCCGGACTTGTGCACCTGGTGGGCTGCCGCCGTAGGGCCTTCACATGCTGCCGGCGCGGCAGTCGCAGGCAGTCCTGCTAAGGGGACCCTATGACGCCAGCACGGGTTGGCGCAGCGTCTCGGGCCGTCCAGCCGAGCGGGTCCTCAAAGAGGATTTCCGCCCCCAGCAGGCCGACCCCCACGGTGGAGGCGGCGTCACCCAGCGGTGATTTCACCATGAGGCGGGCAGCTCCCGGCCTCAACTTCACCAAGGCTGCCATGAACGGATCCCAAAACGCTTCGCCCAGAGCCAGCGGGTACCCTCCGACGGTCATGGAGGCGGCGGGACGGATCATAGCGACAACGGCCACCACCCGCGCCATCCAACCCGCAGCCTGTTCGATGAGGCCGCGGACTCCTTCGTTGCCGCTTCCCGCCTCATGGGCGAGCCGTGCACTCAGACCGTTCATCGCATCCGGGCCGGCGGTGAAATCGATGCCCAGCCTGCGAGCGCCATCCACCATGACCTGGAATCCCGCGACGGCGTCAAGGCAGCCCCGGCGGCCGCAAATACACTCCGGACCGTCCACCATCATTGGAATATGACCAAACTCCCCCACCACTCCCAGACTGCCCAGCGATCCGGCCAGGATGTAGGACAGGCCGGCGCCGTAGCCAATCTGAAGATGCGCCAGGTTTGGCAGGTTGAGCCTGCTGTTGGCCAGCGCCGCGGCCCCGGAAATGTCGGCAAGACGGACGCGGTATCTGTTCCCTGTAAGTTCTTCCAGGTCTTCGCAGAAGGCCACGCGCCCCCACCCCATGGGAAGTGAGAACCTGATTTCACGCATTGCCCCGTCCACCTCGGCAGGCAGGGCAACGCCAACGCCAACGATTCTGTAATTCAGCGTCTCTGCAGCAGACAGGATGCGTTCAGCGAGAATGCCAAGCAGTTCGGCGGCTGTGACCCCTTCGGGCAGGTCAATCACGCACTTGGCGACAATTGTGCCATCCACGTCCTGCAGCACTTCGATGGCCCTGTCAATACGAATGTCGAAGCCCAGCGAAGCAAGCATGCCACCGGTCAGCTGAAGGCCTATTGGACGCCGACCGGGCCCGGAGTGCTCAATCTCCTCCTCAACAACTATCCCGGCAGCCAACAAGTCAGCGACAGGCCGGGAAACACCCACCTTGGTCAGCGCCAGGGAATCGGCAAGCTGCGCGCGGGAAATCCCGCCGTGGTCCCGGATGGCTCGAAGCGCACGCACTTGATTGTGGCGTTTCACTTCGCCCTGGGTCATGGGAATCGTCATTGTCACCGCTCGGGAAGGCAATCGGACTGGTTCAGTTCTCAAGATTACCGTCTCCCCTTGACAGAGTGGCCTAAGACACACCAATCTTAGTAACACCATGTTACCAACACTATGAAGCTACCTTCACCCCACCTCACACGTCCAGCCCGAATTGTCCTGAAAGCGAATAGACATGCCCACTGCAGAGCACACCAATTCAGCCCTTCCCTCACGCCGCACAGTCTTGCGCGCCGGAACACTCATGGCAGGCTTTGGAGCCTTGTCGGCCCTGTCGGCCTGCGGCACGGGCGCAAGCTCCGCCACGGGCGGGAGCGGCGGCGGGAAGACGCTGTCACTGCAGCTGCTCGGCGCTGATGACAAGACCGTTGAATTCCTCAAGACCAGCGTCACTGAACAATTCAAGTCCAAGACCGGCTTCGACTTGGAACTGCGGACCTCAGACTGGGCCTCCGGATTCCAGAAGATGGTGACGGCTGCCGCCAGCGGTTCGTTGGCCGACGTCGTGACCCTGGGCGGGATTTGGACGGCACCCCTTGCATCCAAAAAGGCCCTGCTCCCCCTCGATGCGAAGTTCGCTGCCTGGGATGAAGGCAAGAACTTCAACCCGAAAATGCTTACAGACGCCCGCTATGAGGATCAGCTCTACGCCGTGCCCTACGCGTCTGACACCCGCACAGCCTGCTACCGCATGGACCACCTGGAGAAGGTTGGCTACACGGAGGACACGCTGCCCACCACGTGGGAAGAATACAAGACCATGGCGCAGAAGCTCTCCGCCAAGACCGGTGGCCCCGCCAAGAACCCCATTTCCTGGTTCAATGACAAGTCGATCGGCATCCAGCAGTCGTTCGCGCAGCTAATGTTCCAGGCCGGTGGCACCTACTGGGATGCCAGCGGCAAGGCCACGTTCTCCAGCGAAGCTGGCAAGAATGCACTGGACTACCTCACCTCCTTCTACAAGGACGGGCTCTCGGACTTCAACGACGTGTTCACCGGAACCGGCGCCGGGGCCGTGGCCGCCGGGCGCTCCTCGGCCGAATACTCCGGCCTGCTCGTGTACCGCAACACGCAGGATTTCGCAGAAAAGCCCACACCGAAGATCGTTGCTGGCCCTCCCTTGAAAGCCACGGCGGCCAGCAAGCCGGTCTCCTCGGCCTGGGTCAACAAGTTTGGCGTCGCCGCAGGCACCAAGCATCAGGACGAAGCGTGGGAACTGGTGAAGATCCTCACCAGCGCACCCACCATGGAGACCCTCAACGAACGCGTGGGCGCACTTCCCACCCGCAGCGACGCCGTCAACTCCGAGTTCTTCAAGAGCTTGCCGGAAGGCTTCAGCAAGGCCAGTGAATTTGTTGTCACCCAGCCGCCGAGTCCCAACATGCTGGCCATCGGACCGGCCATCAAGATTGTGCTGCAGAAGGCAATCCTTGGCCAGGCGACCACGGATGAGGCCTTGGCTGAGATGGACAAGAAGGTGAACGAAATCAATGGCGTCGCCTAATTCACTGGCAGAACGAAAATTGCGGCGGGCCGGGGTTGTCCTGGTTTCTCCAGCCGTCGCGGCCATCCTGCTCATCAGCATCGTTCCCTTGATTGTGGCCGGCTACTTCAGCCTGACCAAGTTCGACATGATCAGCACGCCGCAGTGGGTGGGACTGGAGAACTACCGCAAGCTCTTCGCCGACGACGCGTTCTGGGAAGCAGCTGGCAACACGTTCTACTTTGCCTTTGGGCAGGTGGTTGTGGGCATAGTTGTGGCGCTCATGGTGGCCATGCTGTTCAGCCAGGCACTCAAGGGCGGTGCCGCCATGAGGACCATCGTCTACATTCCACAAGCCGCCTCCTATGTAGTGATTTCCTTGATCTGGACCTTCTTGTTCGACCCCGCCATAGGCCCCATCAACGCCGTCCTGAACGGCATGGGCATCGACACGATCTACTTCCTCACTGACCAAAATTGGGCCATGCCCTCCATCATGGTCATGAGCCTGTGGCGCAACTTGGGCTACTTCATGATCATTTTGCTGGCCGGCATCCAGGCCATCCCCACATCCATCAACGAGGCCGCCCAAATGGATGGCGCCAACGCCTTCCAGCGCTTCTTCCTTGTAACCATTCCACAGCTTAAATCACCCCTGCTGTTCGTCTTCGTCACCTGGTTTCTCGGTGCCATGCAAATGTTCACCCAGTCCTACGTCATGACCCAGGGCGGGCCCATCAACGCGACCCGCACGCTCGTTTACCGCATGTACGACTCCGCGTTTACCGAGCTGAATATCGGCGCAGCAAGCGGCATCGCCGTCCTGCTCTTCCTGGCCGTGGTGGTTGCCTCGTTGTTTCTGAAGCTCGGCCAGAAGCTGTTTTCCCGACAGGAGTTGGCAACCCGATGAGCACTGTTCTTGACGAGACCGCAATAAAGCCCGGGCCGGCATCGACAACGCCCCGGAAAGTTCGACGGCGGCGTCCGGGCCGCGGACGGCTGTATGCCATCGCTTTGGTGGTCTGTGCCATCTATTTGGTGCCGATGCTGTATGTGGTCGGCGTTTCACTTGGCGGCAACACCGCTTCCGGAGGTAACTTGTTTGCCGACGGGCTCCACCCGGAGAACTTCATCAAGGCGTTCCAAAGCACCGACTTTGCGTTGTACTTCGCCAACTCGGCCCTGGTCACAATTGTTTCCGCAGCCTGCCAGGTCTTCCTGTCCTGCATGGCTGGCTACGCTCTTGCCAGGATCAAGTTCCGCGGCCGGGGCCTGGTGCTCGGCGGACTGATCGCCTTGCTGGTGGTACCGCCGGAAGTCATCATGGTGCCCTTATTCATCATCATGACGAAATTCCCCCTCTTGGGCGGCAACGATATTTTCGGTGCCGGGGGAGGCGGCCTTCTGAACACGTACTTCGGCCTGATGGTGCCGCACCTTGCGAGTGCCTTGGGTGTGTTCCTGATGCGCCAGTTCTACATTGACCTGCCAGATGAGCTGGGTCAGGCCGCCCGCATTGACGGGGCCGGCGAATACCGCATCTTCCTGCAGATCTACACCCCGCTGGCCTTCCCCGCCGTCGCCGTGGTGGCGGTGCTGGCCTTCCAGGGGGCTTGGAACGACTTCCTGTGGCCGTTGATCATGACCCGTTCCAATGACATGCAGACCCTCCAGCTGGGGCTGACGGTGTTCTTCCAGCAGGACTCCACCCAATGGAACCTGCTCATGGCGGCCGTGCTGATCATCAGTATCCCGGTCGTTGCACTGTTCCTTTTTGGCCAGCGGTACTTCCAAAGCGGAATCCTGGCGGGGGCTGACAAATGAGCCGGCTAAAGGCACCAAATTTTGTGGTTGTCATGACGGATGACCAAGGTGCGTGGGCACGCGGGCGGACCATGCCGGAGCTCATCACCCCGACTCTCGACGAGCTGGGCGCCACCGGCCTTGAACTTACACGGTTCTTCTGCACCTCGCCCGTGTGTTCGCCAGCGAGGGCTTCGCTCGCGACAGGGCGCATGCCTTCAGCCCACGGCGTCCATGACTGGCTGCGCAGCGAAAACAGCGGCGTCAGCACTGAAGGGGTCCAGTATCTGCAGGATTTTGAAACCACGCCCGAATTGCTGAGCCGGGTGGGTTACACCTGTGCCCATGCCGGAAAGTGGCACCTGGGTGACGCCCGCGCGGCTGCCCCGGGATTCACCCACTGGTACAGCCACAGGGACGGCGGCGGCGAATACTTCGGCGCTCCGGTCATTGAAAATGGTGCGCTGCACACGGAGGACGGCTACATCACCCACGCCATCACCGACCATGCCGCAGACATGCTGCGGCAGCTGGCAGGCGGGGATGATCCCTTCTATTTGCAGGTGCACTACACGGCGCCCCATTCACCGTGGACGGACGGAAACCACCCGCGGGAATACGTGGACTTGTATGAGGGCTGCGAGTTCCCCAGCGTGCCTCGCCTCCAAGCCCACGAGTGGTTCAACTGGGGGCACGGGGACCTGGCCGGAGCCATGCGAAATCCCCGGGAAAGCCTGGCCGGGTTCTGCGCCTCCCTGACGGCCGTTGACAGGGGGGTCGGGCAGCTTCTGCACGTTCTTGAGGAAACAGGAGTCCGGGAAGACACCTATGTCATCTTCACCTCCGACAACGGATTTAGTTGCGGCCACCACGGGATTTGGGGCAAGGGCAACGGCACCACCCCCCTGAATGTATGGGACAACTCCATCCTGGTCCCGTTCATCATCAACCGGCCTGGCACCATCACGCCCAGACTGGACGATGCCCTGACAACGGCGGCCTCCATGCACGCCACGGTTTTGGAGTTGGCTGGCGCACCCGCTCCCGTCGATCCACTCATCGCCGGGGAATCCATCGCGCCGCGCTTTCTTGGAAATGAGACAGACCCGGATGCCGCGCGAAAGGATTCGATCGTCATCTTCGATGAATACGGCGGCACGCGCATGATCCGCACCGTGACGCACAAGTTTGTCCTGCGCCACGGAGATGCGCCGTGCGAGCTGTACGACCTGCTGGCGGATCCCGGAGAGCTCTGCAATGAGTACAACAATCCGGCCTTGAATAATGTGCAGCACGAGCTGCATGGCCAATTGGTTGACTGGTTCACGGTTCACTCGGAGCCCCGCTTTGATGCATTTGCCCGTCCTGTCACAGGATTGGGGCAAACCTCGCCTGTGTGGGTGGACGCTGACGATTCAGAGCGCTACGTGAGGGAAGGTGTTCCGTCCGCACCTGGCGCCTAGGAAAGTGTGCGTATGGGATGCGGCGGACTGCCTACCGCATCCCACGCCTGAATAGGGTTTGCTTGTGCACAAGTAACTTGTGCACAACCTATATGCGTGCAAGACTCTATCCATGAGTCACAGCCAAGATTCCGCACAGGTGGGTTCCGACCCTCTTGACCGAATGGTCTGCTTTGCGCTTTATGCCGCCGCACGCGCAACAAACCGCCGCTACATCGCGCTTTTGGCGCCATGGGGCTTGACCTACCCCCAGTATTTGGTGCTGGTGCTGTTGTGGTCACATCCCTCCTTGTCAGTCAAGGAGGTGGCCGGGCATCTGATGCTGGACTCGGGCACCACCTCACCGCTGATCAGGAGGTTGGAGACACGCGGCTTCATCACGCGGGGACGCTCCGCCACTGATGAGCGTGCCGTGATCGTCTCCCTGACCGACGCCGGCACGGCCTTGCGGGATGAGCTTGCCCATATTCCAGGATGCGTTGCCGAGGCCACGCGGCTCACCCCGGCTGACGGGAAGGCCGCTCTCGCGATTCTGCATGGCGTGACTCGAACCCTCTCCAGCGCACCCGCACCAGGAGACCCTCTTGATGAAAGGCACAGCCAATGACCCCCCTCTACACCGCGGAAGCCCTCTCAACCGGGGCAGGCCGGAATGGCTCCGTCAGCACCATCTCCGGAACCGTCAACCTCGATCTGGCCATTCCCAAGGAAATGGGTGGATCAGGGGACGGCGCCAACCCGGAAGAACTGTTTGCTGCCGGCTACGCCGCGTGCTTCCACTCCGCTTTGCAGATGGTGGCGCGCAACCAGAACGTCACTCTGTCAAACACGTCGGTGGGCAGCCGCGTCCATGTCCTCTCCAACGGGCAGGGTGGCTTTTCCCTTGCCGTCGCCCTTGAGGTGGTCATCCCCGGCATCGCCCGTGCGCAAGCCCAAGCACTTGCGGATGCTGCCCACCAAGTGTGCCCATACTCCAACGCAACCAGGGGCAACATCGACGTCACCATCTCCGTCGTCGAAGACTGACCCCCGCACGGAGGGAAATCCCCACCAGATGCAGCCCTTACAACCATCCGCTGCCGTGGAAACCCATTTTAATACTTCGCTGCTTCCAAGCTGAAGCAGCACACCGACCCACGATTGAGAGCATCATGCGCGCCCTGATTCACCACGAGTTTGGAGATCCTTCCAAGGTTCTCACCATTGAAAACATTCCGGTTGCCGATCCCGGCCCGGGCGAAGTCCGGGTCCGGCTGGTCCTGTCCCCTATTCACAATCATGACCTGTGGACCATCCGCGGCAGCTACGGATTCAAGCCCGACCTGCCGGCCCGTGCCGGCTCCGAAGCCTTCGGCGTCATCGATGCCTTGGGTGAGGGGGTCAAAGGATTCGAAGTGGGCCAACGCGTCGCCACCGGCGGCACCTTTGGCGTGTGGGCGGAATACTTCATCGCCAAGGCTGGCGCCCTGATTCCAGTCGGTGATGGGATCCCGGATGATGTGGCCGCGCAACTGATTTCGATGCCTTTCAGCGCCATTAGCCTACTGGACTCGCTAAACCTGAAAAAGGGTGACTGGTTCGTGCAGAATGCCGCCAACGGCACCGTGGGACGACTCGTCGCACAACTCGCTGTGGCCCGCGGGATCAACGTCATAGGTCTTGTCCGGCGCACTGCTGGCATCGACGAGCTGGCCGGTCAGGGCATCAACAACATCGTCGCCACCGATACCTCCGGCTGGGCGGACCAGGTGCGTGCAATCGCCGGGGATGCGCCCATCACCGTCGGCGTTGATTCAGTGGGTGGCCACGCCAGCGGTGAAGTGCTTTCGCTGCTGGCCGAGAATGGAACGTTGGTGGTGTTCGGTGCGATGCAGTCCCCTGTGATGGAAATCAGCTCGGGGGACATCATTTTCAAGCAGGCCACAGTCCGCGGATTCTGGGGAAGCACGGTCAGCACTTCCATGCCTGCCCAAAAGCGCGGCGCGCTGCTGGGCGAGTTGGTCGACTACATTGCCAGCGGCGTTTTGACGCTTCCAGTGGAGGCCAGCTATTCGTTCGAAGATGTTGGCTCCGCTGCACTGGCAAACTTTGCTCCAGGCCGCAAGGGCAAGATCATGCTGCGACCATAATCCTGGCGGCAATGGCAAGGGGACCTCCAGAGTCAACGAACACAGCAAGCGCACCGCTCGGTCCAACGGTGGCTTGTGTTCAGCGCTCCGCGGGCTGGATGGCGCTAGGCGTGGTCGGCCCACTATTCCCAGGTGAGTCAGAAGACCGGGCCGGTGCCGCCGTCGTGGTTTGCCTTGAAACGGGCACGGAAGTACTCCCCCACCACGGCGCCACCCAGGTCTTCAAGGGCAGGTGCCACAACGCGGCCGCCGATGCGCCGGGCCATTCCCTGAACAAACCGTTCAAGACCCGGGTCGTCGCCAAGGCGGAAAAACGTCACCTGCGTGCCGGTCCGGCCGAGGCGGTCCAGCTCGGATACGGTTACCTGAATGGTCTCCTCGGCCGGGGGCCAGGAGAACAGCGACTCGCCCCCGGCCACCAAGTGAGCGGTGGGTTCACCGTCCGTGACGATGAGCAGCACATGTGCCATGGTTGGGTGGCTGCGGAAGAAGCGGCCGGCCAGCAGCAGTCCGTGGTGGAGATTGGTACCCTGTTCGTGTTGCGCCGGCAGCGCCGTGAGCTCACCAATGTCCATCGACTGCGCGTAGCGGCCAAACGTGATCAATGCCAGGCTGTCGCCGCGAAACCGGGTGGAAACGAGCTGGTGGAGTGCCAGTGCGGTACGTTTCATCGGGAGCCAGCGCCCCTCGGCTGCCATGGAAAAGGAAACATCGACGAGCAGGGCTACGGCAGCCTGGGTGCGTGCTTCCGTTTCCGATACTTCGATGTCGCCAACTGCCAGCTGCAGCCCGCGGCTCGGGTTGCCGCCTTCGGCGATGGTACGGCGGATGGCGTTGGTGATGGTTCGGGTGACATCCCACGGTTCAGCATCCCCGAACTGCCATTCGCGGCTGGAACCTGTCTGCTCGCCGGCGGCACCGGACATCCGCGTGTCCCGGCTGCCCTGACGGCCCGAGAGTTGCTTGGCGGCGTCACGCAGCAGCGACTTTCCCAACCGCCGCACGGCCTGTGGGGAAAGGCGCAGCTCTCCGTCGGCACCCCGGCGCAGGTAGCCGCCGTCGTGCATGGCCCGCTCTATTTCAGCCAGTGTGCGTGCGGAGACTGCGGCATTCTCACCAAGCTGGCGGGCCAGCGCCTCCAGATCCACATCGTCCAGATGTGCCCCGTTATGCGACTGGGCGAGCTGTTCCGCCAAGGTATCGAGCTCTGCGAGATCCTGAATCACCCCGGTCCCATCCCCCAGGCCGAGGCCCTCCTGACCCTCGAAGTTCTCGGAGCCAGACCAGTTCTCTCCGGGGCGCAGGACGCGCAGGCTCGCATGCATCTGCTCAAGCTGCGCCACGAGTTCCGCTGAGCCGAACGCTTGGGAGGACAGTTGCATCAGCTCCTCGCGCTGCTCCGGCGACATCGATTGCAGCAACCGCTGCGCTGCGGCCGCCCGCCGCGCGAGGATGTCGATGAGTTCCTCCACGGATTGCGGGTCCTCCGGAAAGAAGCGGCCGTGCCGTTCCATGAATGTCTGGAAGTCCGCGTCAGAATCCTCGCCGAGCCGGTGCTGCTCGAGCAGCGCATTGAGATCCCCGAGCATCCGGCTCACGGCAGCACGGTCCTCCTCCGTGGCACTCTCCAACGCTTCCTTCATCCCTGCGAACCGTTGGTCTAAAACCTCGCGGCCGAGCAGGTCCTTGATGCGTTCGTAGGATTCACGGGCCATGCTGGACTGCCAGTCGTAGGAGGCAAGCTCGTTGACTGCCGCCGAGGTCGATGTGGGTAGGTTTTGCAGCTGCATTTGACGGAAATCGCGGTCGGTGTCATCCATCATGGCGTCGCGGGCCAATTGCTTGCGCTCGTCCAGGACCGCGGACTCAAGCAGCTTTTTCACTTCCTGCAGCGTGCCGTCAAGCCGGTGGCGGCCCAGCAGTTCACGCCGACGCTGCTGTACACGGCCGGCGAGCTCATCGAGGCCTGCATTGGTCCGTGTGCCGCGGTGCAGGAATTCCTGCAGTGCCCTTCGCGGGGAGTAGCCGCTCATGACGTCTTCGGCGACAGCCTCCAGTGCCTCGGCCAGATCGACCGGCGGGGCAAGCGGATCCGGGCCTCCGGTGTACTGGCCGTACTTGGACGAGGCGTTGTGAGCGGTCATGATGTGCCCTGTTCTTGATTCAGTGCTTAGCCGTAGATGGTTTCTTCCCCATCGGAATCCTTGGAGATCCGGCGGGCAAGGAAGAGGCCCTCAAGTGCCAACTCGATGGCGGAGGCGCGTTCGCCATCGTTTTTTGCATTCAGCCGCTCGGCGATCAGCTCGTACAGACGGCTGCCGTTCAAGCTCGGGAGGGTGTCCAGAAACTCCGCGGCGGTGACGCTGTCGCCGGTGGTCACCGTGGTGTTGCCGTCGAGCGCCGCCACGAGCGGGCCAAAGTCCAGCCCGCGGTAATGAAACCGTACCGCTTCGGCTGTGGCCATGCGCAGGAGGTGCTCCAGGACGGCGCCTTCATGCCCTTCCTCCCCCGATTCAAATTCAAGTTTTCCAGTGAGCACGTCCACCGCCGCAGCCAAATCGACAATTCGCGAGACGGCATCAGGTTCCCCGCGCATGGTGGAGCGGCGCAGGGCAGCGGCTGCCACCGTTTCGGCACCGGCAATGGCGAAGCGGGCAGAAACACCTGAGCCTTGATTGATGGCCGGAGACAGCCGAAGCGATCTGGTGTAACGTGCAAGGATCTCCACAATGACGGGTGGGACGTTGGCGCTCAGGCGCCCCTCCTGCAAGATGATGGCGACCTCGTCGTCCAGCTCCAGCGGGTAGTGGGTGCGGATTTCGGCACCAAAACGGTCCTTCAACGGTGTGATGATCCGGCCGCGGTTGGTATAGTCCTCCGGGTTGGCCGATGCCACCACGAGCACGTCCAGCGGAATCCGGAGTACGTAGCCGCGGATCTGGATGTCCCGTTCCTCCATGACATTGAGCATGGCAACTTGTATCCGTTCGGCCAGATCGGGCAGTTCGTTAATGGCCACAATGCCACGGTTGGAACGTGGGACCAGCCCATAATGGATGGTTTCCGGGTCCCCGAGCCGACGGCCCTCGGCAACCCGCATCGGGTCGACGTCGCCAATCAGATCCGCAACGGAGGTATCGGGGGTGGCGAGCTTCTCCACATAACGTTCCGAGCGGTGCCGCCACGTCACGGGCAGCCGGTCCCCCTCAGCCAGCACGCGGGCCTTTGCCTGCTCGGTGATGGGCTCGAAGGGGTGCTCGTTCAGTTCCGATCCCTCGATAATCGGCGACCACTCGTCCAGCAACCCCACAAGACTGCGCAGCAGACGCGTCTTGCCCTGTCCCCGCTCGCCCAACAGGACAAGGTCGTGCCCGGCAATCAAGGCACGCTCCAGTTGCGGCAGGACTGTCCGGCCGAATCCGTACATCCCAGACCATGGGTCTCGGCCCGCCGCCAGTGCAGCGAGCAGATTTTCGCGGATCTCCCGACGCAGGTCCTTGTAGACATGGCCGGAGGCACGCAAGTCACCAAGGGTTAGGATTTCAGGGCGATCACTCACCCCTCAAAGGTAATCCCGAATACCTGGCAAATCCAGCGTTCAACGCTGCGTGATGCGGTGCGCAACGGCGAGACGCCGCAGGGCTTTTCGTGAATAGCGATGGCGGTCTGCTACCCAGCAGGGGAGAGCAACACGGCGAGGCAGGCACGGATAGTGGGGGCGGGAGAAAGGCCCCACTATCGGTGTCTATGTTGGAGGACATCGCACCACTTGCCGAGTCCGTACAGGCGGAGATCCCCGAGGGTTCCCGTGCCCGCTCGTTTAGTTCAGGTCTGCTACCCCACTAACAATGGGCTGAATTCGATTGACATGCCCGGGTCGTTGCTAGTGTGGGCTCATGTCGACCATCGAGGCTTCTGGATTACGTAGACGGACCGGCCCCTTCAAATGGCCTTCTGTCATTTGGTCGCTCGTGGCGGCTGGTCTGTTTCTCAGCTCAGCCGTGCTGCAACATATTGCTGCGACCCAGCGGTGGATTGTTTCCAAAAGCTCGCGTGGACCACGGGAACTCTCGGTGGAGGACCATCTCTTTGACTATGACTTCCCCACCGATGCGTGGGAACCGCTCGGGGCAGCAGCACAGCTTTATGGAGCGGGCACTATGGTGCAGGCGCTCGGGGTTCTGGCCATGGCATTGGCTGTCTTGATGCTTCCAGGTAAGACAGGACGTCGCAGCGGTGTTGCCGCCGTCCTGGAGATCGTGCTTGCCTTGCTCGTCGCCGCCTGGTTCGGGGTCAACGGGGCGCATGCACTCGTTTCGGGGATCATCGGCACTCCTTCCCCACTGCAACACCTGTGGGCGTTGGAGTTGGTCGGATTCGCTGGCTTGATTGCCCTCGGCGTGATTTGGTGGCGCAGGTCATGGGCGGCCATGATTGCGTGCGCGTTCCTGCTCGGCTCAAGCATGGTGGGGAGTTTGATAGCCGGCTACCTGATCGCACCCACGATCACCGGCTACATTTCACACGACACGACTCCGTGGACGGAAACGGTTGTTGCGGTGTGGACGGCCTTAGCAGGGGTGGCGATGCTCCTCGCCGCTTGGGCTGCGGCAGTCAGGATCCCACCGTGAGCGGTTGCGCAATGAATAGGTACGCACCGATCACGACCATGACTACCGCGAACCCGTAGTTGACTCCGATCCACGAGTTGCCATGACCAGCCTCGCACTTCCCGTCGTTGGCACCACCTACGAGAATGGGGTCCTTGCACCTCCCCTTCTTCCTGAACGGAGCATTGCACACAACCCGGTCCTTCCGGCCCAGGGTCAGTGCCACCCCTGCAAGGTAGACGGCAAACAAAATGGCACTCACACTGAGAAGGCTGTTGATGCTGTTGAACATGATCCCGTTTTTCGAAGACTTAGTACTTGGTCGGCGCCACACTTGGTCAACTCAATTGGCGACCGTGGCCTAGCGGCAATCATTAAGCGTATGGCTCAGCGGATGAAACACCCAAATAGCTCGATTTCAGCAACACCAGAAACATGAGCCGCAATCGACCCGCCGTCGGTCACCACAACCCAGATTGGCTCACAGGCAGTTGGACATCGCATCGAAGGCACGCAGTGTGCCGAACAGTTTGGCTGCATCCTGCGGGTAGGGCCAGCTGGAGAGTTTCACCCCCACCACCTGCGCTGGACGGTTGATGTAGATCATCTGCCCGTGGATGCCCAAAGCCAGCAACACGTCGTTGCCTTCGTAGGGGAACCACATCTGGTTCCGGTACATCCCGCCGGGCATTCGGTTGTCCCCGGGGCTACCGGCAAAGGCCGCACGCGAATCCGGTGCCCCGGCGAGGGTCTGCTCGATCCACCGGGAGGAGAGGATCCGTTCACCGGTCAGCGAGGTCCCGTCACCCAGGAAGAGTGAGCCAAAGCGGGCCATGTCGCGCAACCTGGCGTTGATGCCGCCGTCGAACATTCCGGTGCCGTACTGGTCAACGCCGATCACAGCGTCGGCCTCGGCACCGATCTTTGACCACAACAGGTGGGACATCAGCGTAGGCATGGTCGCCCCGCCAGCCACCTCGCAGATCCAACCCAGCATGTCCGTCTCGCAGGAACGGTATTCGAAGACCCCGCCGTGGACACTCTTTTGCTTCAGCGTCATCAAGAACGGATACATACCGGATGGACCCGAGGTTGCCGCTGGTGCCCACCCGATGGCTTCCTCAAGCATCCGCACCTCCGCCTTCGGGTCAAGGTAATCCTCGGAAAATGCGATGCCAGAGCGCATGTCCAACAAGTCGCGCACCGTGGCCCCACCGTAACCGGTGCCTGCCAATGCGGGCACGTATGCGGTCAACGGGGCAGCGGTATCCAGCACCCCGGCGTCGACCATGGCCCCGGCGACTGCACCCACCAATGACTTGCTCACCGACATCAACAGGTGTGGAGATGAAGCTGACATGCCCTCGAAGTACTGCTCGGTGAGAACTTTGCCTTGGTGCAGCAGCATCCAACCATCGGTGTCGGTCGAAGCCATAATGGACCCCACGCTCGCCGGTGGTTCATCGAGGGAGCCGGAGGGCACCAAGACGGAATCCATGTCCAACGGCGCAACAGGCAGTACCGCCGAAGGACCGACCCCGCGCCAAATCGGTGCAGTGGGAAGGAAATCGGCGATGTGCTGGAAAGACCAACGCAGGTTCTCCGCCAACTGCCAGTTCTTCGTGTCTACAACCGGTGGGCCTGCTGGCGGCACCGCTGCTGCAGGTAGGTCCAACGCTGGTGGGCTCACCACGGGGAGGGCCGCTGAAGGCGCGACTACTGCCGGTAAGTCCACTGCTGGCGGGTGCCAACCTACATCTGCGATGTCCACGAGCATTCCTTTCGATGGCCGCAGAAAATGCGGTTTGGTCTCATGCAGATCTTATCCCTTGGATTTTACGCCCGGCCGCGGAGTGAAGTCCGCCTGCCCGTCCTCATCCAACGGCACCCCTGCGAATCCGGCCCGCAGGCAATCGATGAAGTGCTTGGCCCTGATGTTGAGCTTGGACACCCCGCCCTCCTCGACCTGCAACCGACCCTTCGTGACGAGGATTCCCAGGTCGGAGCCATGCCACCTGTAGTCGCCCGGTCCTTGGATACGTAGGAAGAACGCCTCGGATTCGTTTTGCAACATGTGCCAGTCAAGGGCCGCACGGTTGAAGACCATTGCCCCGGTGGAATCAAGGTAGTACTGACCGGTGGCGGGAGTAAGGGTGAGCTGTTCGACGATGTCCGAGTTTTCCTTGATGACCATCTGGCTCCACACATCGGCCCCCGAGAGGACTTCCCAGCGTTGTGTGATCTCGTCGATGTCCAGATCAAATTCCACGTCCATGTATTCGAGCAGATGGAACAGAAAGAGCGGGACATCGGCATAGGCGCCAGCCGTCACATTGGTAATTCCGGAGGCACCGGAAATCCGTGGGTTTAGTTCACCCAGGTAGACCGCATCCGTATCCAGATCTACCAGCACATCAACTTCGAAGAACCCGCGGTAGCCTTCCGAGGCCAGCCCATCCCCCATCCGTTTGACCAGATCCATGGCCCGGGTGCGTTGGGTTGCCGAAAGCACTTCCGGGTGCATCTCATTGCCGCACCATCCCCCGGGGTAGGGCGTGAGGTCGCTGTACCCAGCCAGCTCAGTGAGGAACGGCCCAACCAGAGTTCCGGAGCGGGTCAGTACGGCCTCCACGGCCACCGGCAGGTTTTTGATCCTGCGCATGATCTTGATGTCTTCGCCGATGATGTCCTCGGAGTGGTTGTCCCATTCTTCTTCATTGGCGATGAAGAAGGTGGTCTTTCCTGAATCTCCATAAGGGGTTTGGACGACCAACTCGTTGCCCAGGCCGGCCATGTCGGCATCGGCGCGCAACGCCGCATACGTGCTTCCCTTGCGGAGCACGTTCGGGACACTGGGCACTCCGAAGTCATTTCCGAGCTTCGTGGTGACCATCTTTGAATCGAGCCGGTGACGCAGCTCGGCCGCCGGCAGGATCAGGTCGTAGCCCAACTCGCGGCAGATGCGCTCGGTTTCCTCGTTGAAAAAGACCATGGCGACCTTGGGGCGCACTCCTGGACGCACGTTCAGGCTCATCCGGGACCTGACCTCGGCGTTGAGCAGCAGCCAGTTGTTGATGTCCTCACCGGACTCGAATTCCACATAGGGCTTGTGGACTGGGGTGAAGACGCGAGGGTGTGCGCCGTCCCAGGCATCGTAGTAGCTGATGTAGGAAAAGTTGCGTACCCAGCGGTCCAGGCCCAGCAAGTTGAAGGGCGTGGCGCCAATGAAGTAGATCGGCACACTGTTGGTCCGGAAAAAATGGCGGAGCTCGGAGATGTTTCGGATCATGTTCGGTACTGCCGCGGGTGGCGCCTCGGTGGCGAAGGCCGCATCCGTGCCAATGGTGACCTCCGGTGCTTCCGGACCGGTGGGGACAGCCCTAGGCATGACGAGAGCAGCGGCTTCCTGTTTGACCACCGTGACTTTCGGAGCACCAACCTTTGGCGGCTTCCGCGTAGGGGCCGCCTTGGCTGCGGTGGCCTTGGTTGTTTTTGGAGCGGCCTTTGCAGGTGCCGCTTTCCTTGCTGGAGTTGCCTTGGCTTTTGGGATACTCTCGGCTGCCGATTTTCTAGCCTTGGCGGGGTTGGCTACCACGGTTTTGGCGGTTTGCTCCGGCTGCACAACTTCGTTGCCGATGTCCATGTCACGCTCGCTCATCGTCATGCTCTCCTTCAGCTCGGGACCAGGCGGAAGCCGGCAGCGAGGACCCAAGCCGTGCTGCGAGAGATCCAGCGGATCCACCATGTCCATTCTTCAAGTCGAACCAACCTACTGTGTTTCTGCGGACCATGCGAGAGTTGGACCAATCGTGACGTGCATCACCGATCGGGAAGTCGGAATGAAACGCTGATTCCCAACGGGTCGCCAGCCTTTCGAAGCTACTAAAACTGTAAAGGGCGGGCGAGAGACATGAATGCTGCCCGGTAGGACCGAACTATAGTTCTCAGGCGTTTTCCACCGACAAGGTTCTGCCGATTCAGTCCAGAGCGCGTCGTGAACCATTTTCAGGCAAACAAAAACCCCTCCGAACCAGCGTTTCCGCTAGTCAGAACTAAAAGGAGAAAACAATGTCCAACCAGCCTGAAAGCCAGATTCCGCTCAGCGCCATCCATCAGGAATGGCTCACGCCCCAGGAAGTGTGCGAAGAACTGCGCATCCCACCGACCACGTTCTACCAGTGGCGCTTCAAGCACGTCGCCCCCACCGTCCACAGGATCGGCTGGCACTTGCGGATCAACCGAGCAGACCTCGATGCTTGGCTCAGCGCAAGGGAGGAACACTGATGCAACATGCACGACGGCGGATCCTCCGTGAGTGCCATGGCTAGGCACCCACTCCCCCTGGAAACATGGGGCAAAGTCAGCCGGACCAAGCTGGCTGCCGGCAGCTGGCGAGCGTCTGCCCGATACAGGGACAGCGACGGCATCACCAGAACGGTTCAGGCCTTCGGCCCCACGGGTGCCAGTGCCGAGCGCGCCCTGATCCTGGGTCTCAAGGAGCGCACCGTCAGCAACCCGGAGGGAGTCTCGCGGGACATGCGCCTCAATGCGCTCAGTGAATTGTGGTTCGCAGAAATGGAGGCAAGCGGCCGCGCCAGCCGGCAAACCATCGAAGGCTACCGCGACACTTACCGGCGCACCATCAGCCCTGCTCTGTCCGGACTGCGGCTGCGTGAACTGAGCACTGGCCGGTTGGATCAGTTCCTGAAGAAGGTGGCCCTGGACCACCCCGCGACGGCAAGGCACTCCAAAGTTGTCCTCGCCGGCATGCTCGGCCTGGCGGTTCGTCAAGACGCCATTGCCAGCAACCCCATTCGTGAAGTTGCCGGCATCCGCCAGCCCAAGCGCAATGTCCGGGCCCTCAGCATCGCCGACGTGCAAAGCCTTCGCAGCTGGGTCAAAGCCTGGCAGGACAGCCCCGATCACGAAGGCCGTCCCCGGGCCACCGACCTGCTCGAAGCGGTCGACGTTTTCCTGTCCACAGGAGCCAGGATCGGCGAGGTGATGGCCTTGCGATGGGAAGATGTGGATCTGGATGCAGAGCATCCATCATTGACTATCAGTGGAACCGTAACCCGCTACAAGGGGCAGCCGCTGTTCCGGCAGGACCACACCAAGACAGCAGCCGGATACCGCACCGTGGCACTCCCCCGCTTCGTCGTGGAGACCCTCAAACGCATGCGCGCCGAACGCCAACCCTGGCCCCAGGACTTCCTGTTCCCCTCTGCTGCCGGAACGGTGCGCAGCCCCAACAACTTCCGCCGCCAGTGGAGAGACGCCCGGGAGGTTCAGGCTACGAATGGGTCACCCCGCACGTCTTCCGCAAGACCGTGGCCACCATAATCGACAGGGAATAGAGTTCCAAGGCTGCTGCCGCCCAGCTCGGTCACTCCGGCAGCGCCATCACCGAGAAGCATTACATCGAAAAAGCGGCCGTGGCGCCGGACCTGACCAGGGCGCTTGAAAAGTTCGCAACCGCTCGCCCACAACCGAAGCCTTTGGGCCCAGCTGCCTTGCCGCCGTCGAGCACTGGCCTAAGTCTCTAGAGAGCCAGTTCCGTGCAGCCAGTGACCGCCGCTCTATTCTGCCCCGCTGTCCGATCCCCAAGAGTAGGAATACGGATCCCATGTGGTGTCATCAGCAAAGGTTCCAACCAGCACAGGATCAATGAAGGCCACAATCTCAGCAAGCTGCCCGCCAAGGGTAGGCAGACAAAGCTCCTCCAGCTGACCCTTTCTGCGCCACGCAACCCATTTGCTTTGGGCTGCATCGTCGTAGTCCGCAAGGTAGGGGCTTATGGACTCCAGTTCGACTCCACGGAAGTCCCCAACAGCTCTTGCTGCGATCCGAAGTTCCTCTGATGAGAAGGCATAGGCTCGGGCGATTGAACGAATATCCATGTAGTCCCGCCATCTGGTACTGGTGGACCCTCGCTGCAAAATCGTGACGACTTTTTCAGCGATGACGGTCTCCAGAGGATTGCCCATGAGATGAACGTCCTCTCCGAGAATCCCTGGCAAAGTGACTGGCTTTGGAGCCGGCCAGATAGGATCCCCTGTACTTACATCCAGCTTGATCATCAGACGAGCACGGTGAAGTGCAGCGGGCAGATGCACGCGCAGGCCCCTGTACTCCTCCTCGTCACGAATCTCCTCGATCCGTACGTCGTCAAGGTTGAAGACAAGTCCATCGTCGGCCTCCACATCACAGATCGTTTGGAGCGCATCTCTCATGTGGGCCTCGTCCAAGGTGAACTCCAGGGCGCCGCCTTTCCCGGCCAAGCCTGATGAGTTGTTGGTAGATCTTCTC
>NZ_JAUNVV010000055.1:3110-24295 GCF_030540645.1 Arthrobacter sp. | reverse complement strand
TTCGCAGTCGCCGACTCAGTGGGTTCCGGCTGCGCACTGTAGCTCCATGACGATACTGCGTCTGCTGCCACGGCGTAGCCTTCCAATGCGCTGGCGGTGACCTTGATGGCGTCCGGCAGCTGATGGGTTCCGGCGGGGATGGCCGCGTCCCCCACCATGTACTCGATGCCCTGTGTCGCGGGCACGGTATAGGTCCCTGCCGCCTCGTCAAAGGTGACGGCTGCAGGAGCCACGGCAATGTCGCTGTAGTCCGTGCTGCCACTGTTCAGCACGGCCACTGCGTCGACGCCTGCCGGCTTGGCCAGGGCGCGTGCGGCCGGGTCACCCACCACGGTGGCAGTCAGCACGTGCTTGCCGCGCTTGACGGTGGGACTTGTCCACACCGTGGCAAATGCATCCGCAGCAGCGCTGTGATCGACGACTTCGGCCACTCCCCCATCAATCGAGTAGGCCACCGAGCCTTGGCCGGGACCCACCGGCGCGGTCACGGCAACGCCGTCGCCGTCAAAGCGCATGGTCCAGGAAGACCCCGGCGTGGTGGAGGTGTGCACCGAGCCGCCCAGGGCTCC
Source organism: Arthrobacter sp. (assembly GCF_030540645.1). Taxonomy (GTDB): domain Bacteria; phylum Actinomycetota; class Actinomycetes; order Actinomycetales; family Micrococcaceae; genus Specibacter. Next base: position 23,726 of record NZ_JAUNVV010000055.1, on the reverse strand, counting down.
AGCCACGTTGGCCGCACCCCACTCCGGCGGGTACACAAACGATGACTGGTAGTCGCCGGTCGTTTTGTCATCAATGGTCATGGACTGCTTTTTCCACACGCGCACGTAGTCGAACTTGGACGGTTCGGCATTGTCGTAGGCATTGGGGTAGGCGCCGGGGTTGTTCACGTACGGCGCCCGCAGGCCAACGGAGAGAATCATGATCTGCTCGGCCGGGTCGTAGACGGGGTCGTTGGTTTCGCGCTTGAGCTCGCCGTCAACGTACCAACGCTGGATTCCCGGCCCCCATTCGAAGCCGTACTTGTGCATGCTTTCGGCCGGGTTCCACGGGGCCATGAAGCTGGATCCTCCGTCGGACTGGTGGTTGGGCCCCAGTGCCTTGGACGGCCAGCGGTGCTTGGCGAAGTCGACTGAACCTGGCTGGTTGGGGTTCTGGCCCAGTTCCACCATGTCCAGCTCGGTGGAGTAGTCGCCTTCACGGCCATCAAGCCAGAACGCCAGGCAGGTTCCCGGGAACGGGGTTCCGGACTGTGCCCGGACCTCGAAATAGCCGAACTTGACCGGCTCCTGCAGCTGCACCCCGCCCGACTTGTTGTAGGTGGTGGCCACGTCTTCGAATCCGGGGTTGGCCAGTTTGTTCGCGGCTGGATTCGCATCGGTGGTAAAGGATGCGTCGTCGAACATTGCCACATCCAGGAAGTCGGCCCCGCTTGACTGAAGCCCGACGGCGCAATTGGCCCCGTCAGCCACTGTCACTGCGAGCGTGTACTGCTTCCAGGCGCCGTTGTTGCGCGGGATATCGGTTGACTGCGGGGCGGATGTGCCGTCGCATCCCACTGCAACAAGGCTTACAGCTCCCTTGGCTCCAGTGGTCTTGGCCCAGGCCGAGAACGTGTAGGGTCCTGCAGCCAGTCCGGAGAAGCTCTGCTGGGTGCGGGTTCCATACTGGTTGTAGTAGGTGTGGCGCAGGCCCGTCCCGCCCGTGTGGGCTGCGTAGGAGGTGACGGTGTCGGCGTTGTTGTTCTGCAGGTTCACGTCGATGCTTGTGGTCTGCCATTTGGACGGGGTGATGTTGAATTCCGTGGTGGGGTCGTAGGACTGCGTCAGTTCAAGGTTTCCGTCCCTGACCACTGCCGCGTCGTCTTCCCAGCGCCATTCTGCCCGCCAACCCCACTGGTCGGTGAAACGGGTGAACCCCCTGTCCAGGTCGCTGCCGCTGAACTCCGAGGAGTAGTCGTTGATCAGCGTCCACTTGCCACCGTTCGCCGGGTCCGACATGGGCATTGCCGACGTCGGGTCGTCCGCGTAGGGGTCTTCCGTGTCCCCGCCGCCGTTCCCCGGGCCGGTGGTCTCGCCACCGTCGGATCCGTCGGTTTTCAGGATGATGGCATCGATGTCGGGAGCCGGGCCGTCCGCATTCCAGACGGTAATGGTGTTGATGCCTGCGTGCAGGTAGCACGAGAATTCCTTGCGCATGGGCGTAGTGGTGTTCGCCCCCACGGCCAGGTCCAGCAGGACTTTCGCGCTGCCTTCGCACTGGATATTGACGTTGCGCTTGCCTGAGTCGGGGGAAAGGTATTGAAGGTCAAAGACCTTGTCGCCGGCAGTTTCCATCCCGACCTTGATGCCAATTTGGCCATTGTTGCCGCCCACATAGCCAACGCTTTTGCCGCCGGATGCGCCGGGGCGGTCCTGTACCACGGCCTTGCCAATGAAGTCGTTCCCCGGATCTTCGGCTTCAAAAAGGGTTTGCGCCGCGGTTCTCACGGCGACGGCGTCGATGTCCGGAGCCGGGCCTCCTGCGTTGAAGAATGTGATGGTGTTTTCTCCGGCCACCAAATTGTCGCAGCTGAAGGTGTAGCGGGCGGGCGTGGACCAGCCCGGGCTCGGGGCGAGGTCCTGCAGTGCTGCCGCCGCGTCGTTGCATTGAATGGAAACGTCGCGGTCTTCACCGGAGACGTACTGCAATTGCAGGGCCGTCCTGGCGGGGTCAACCACCTGGATTTTGACGCCGATCTTGCCGTTCCCGCCACCCACATAGCCCACGGTTTTGTTCTCCGAGGCCCCGGGACGGTCTTGGACGACCGCCTTCCCGGTAAACACATTCCCGGCTGCCTCAGCTTCAAACAAGGTCTCCGTTGCTGCCTGCGCCGGGCTGTCTGCCAGCGGGACCAGGAAGGTACCCATCAGCACCAGGCCGGCAAGGGCACCCAACCCCGCCCTGCGGGACCGTGCGCGAGCCTGCTGAGCCGCTGCCGGGGTTGTTATCAGGGCCGCCGCGCAGAGCTGCACGGGAGGATCGCCATCAAGCATGCATCCACCTTCGTCGTCGTTCAGAATCAATGATTTGAACACCACGCAACGATTTGCAACATGATGTTACCTAAGTAAATGTGATGGATAACATCATGTCAATCATTATTTTTTATGCGACATACTAAGTCGGAAAGGTCTGCCGGGCTTAACCGGCCGGGCTTAAAAGGGAGCGACGCACGGAACCTTGCGTTCCGTGCGTCGCTGAAAGTCGAGTCCGGGACTTTAGTCAGACTCCACGAAGGCCTTGATCTTGGCGCGGATTCCGTCGAAGTGGCAGTTGAGCAGCCGCGCCGCCGTTGCAGCATCCTGATCGGCCACGGCATCGTAAATTCTCCGGTGCGCAGCCGCTGTGTCCACCAGGTGCATCCCGTCGGTGCCGATCTCCACGTGGATCTTGCGATATACCTTCCAAAAAACACTCATGAGGTTCATCAGCAGGTCATTTTCAAGGGGTTCAAAAAGCAGGCGGTGAAACTCCGCGTCCGCTTCCGCGAACTGTTCCCCACGGGCCGCCAGATCTTCCATCTTCACCACGGCCGCCTCGATAAGCACCAAGTGCTCTTGCGAGACGACGGGGATGCTGGCGCTGATCAGCCCGGCTTCAAGGGCTTGCCGGATGTCCACCAGCTGCAACGCCTCCAGGCCCTCGTGGCGTAATGAAAGGCGACCCCGAAACGTCAGTCCATCAGCGAGTGCGTCAAAGCTGCTGGGGGCCACAAACATGCCAAAACCGTGACGAATCTCAATGACACCCAAGGCTTGGAGAACTTTCAACGACTCACGCAGGGTGTTCCGCCCAACACCCAAGACTTCGCACAGTTCACCCTCGGTGGGCATGGGGTCCCCCGCATCCAGGTCCCGCTCCAAAATCAGTTCCATGATGTCAGCCTGGAGAGCACGCAGACGTGCCTGGGCGCTGAAGCGCGCCTTCGGTACTACCGACGAAATGGACAATGAGACTCCTCAGAAATGTGCGTCGTGCGGCGCGTCTTTTCACTCGCTCAAACTTCTCCGCCACCCGCGCGCAGGAGGTGACTTCAATCATAGAATATCGGATGTCCGACCACATGCCTAGGCGGAGGAACGCAGCCACTTCTGGAGTAAACCGACCCGGCAGAGCGATCCAGTGTGGACTCGAGCCAGAACGAGACCAAATCTCCACTTGACCAAGTCTGTGATCGCTATTACAGTTTCAGCATAAGCATCGGACGTCCTACCTCCGATTACTATTACACGAAATGGTGATTCTACAGAATGAGCAATACTCTTCAGAACCTGCCTGCGACCCCCGCATCGCGACGGACATTCCTCAAGGCCGCTGGCGTCCTTGGTGCCGCAACAGCTTTCACCGCCACCCTCGCTGCCTGTGGATCTTCCACGGACACGGGTACTCAAAGCACCCAGAACAGTGCAGAAGTGAACAAGGATCTCAGCATCGAAGCTGGCATCTCCTACTCACTGTCCACTGGTTTTGACCCGATGAGCTCATCAGGGGCCACCCCGCTGGCCGCCAACCTGCACATCTTCGAAGGCCTTGTGGAGCTCGACGCAGCCACCCGCGTTCCTTACAACGCACTGGCGGCAGAAGACCCCAAGATGGTCGACGACAAGACATACCAGGTCACGATCCGCGACGGCGCCACCTTCCATGACGGCACCCCCGTCACCACCGAAGATGTTGCCTACTCGTTCGAGCGTGTACTGGATCCGGCCAACAAGGCCCTGTTCGCACAGTTCATCTTCTTCATCGATTCCGTCAAGGCACTCGATGAGAAGACCGTTGAATTCAAGCTGAACACCGCTTTCAACGGCTTCGGCCCGCGCATCTCCGTCGTCAAGGTTGTCCCCAAGGCGTTGGCCTCTGCAGACCAGAAGGCATTCGACGCCAAGCCCGTCGGCACCGGCCCGTACAAGTTCGTTTCCGCAGCCAAGGACGACAAGATCGTCTTCGAGCGCTTTGACGCCTACAACGGCACGAAGCCGGCACTGGCCAAGGGCATGACCTGGTTCCTGCTCTCAGACGCCTCGGCCCGCGTCACCGCCATGCAGTCCGGCCGTGTCCAGGCCATTGAAGACGTCCCCTACCTGGACGTTGACGCGCTCAAGAACAAGGTTGACGTCGAGTCAGTACAGTCCTTCGGCCTGCTGTTCCTCATGTTCAACCTCACCCGCGCACCCTTCGATAAGAAGGAAGTCCGCCAGGCTCTTCACTACGCCATGGACAAGGACGCCATCATCAAAACGGCGTTGCTGGGCAACGCCACAGCGGCAACGTCATTCTTCCAGGAAGGAAGCCCGAACTACCAGAAGGCTTCCACCGTCTATGGCTTCGACGCCGACAAGGCCAAGTCCCTGCTGAGCGCAGCAGGGGTAACCGGCTTGAAGTTGACACTGACTTCCACCGACACCGCATGGGTCAAGGACGTCATCCCGCTGATCAAGAAGAACTGGGATGCCATTGGCGTTGAGACCACGCTGGAGCCGCTGGCTTCCGCTGCCGTCTACGCACCGGACAAGGTTGGCGGCCTGAACTACGACGTCGTCGCCGCCCCGGGCGATCCGTCAGTGTTCGGCAGCGACGCAGACATCCTGCTGAGCTGGTGGTTCCGCGGCGACACCTGGGCCAAGAACCGCTTCGCCTGGAACGAATCCGCAGAGTACAAGGAAGTCCAGACCAAGCTCAACGCAGCACTGGCAGCTTCCGAGGCCGATGCCAAGAAGCTCTACGGCGAAATCATCAACATCATCGCCGAGGAAGTACCGCTGTACCCGATCTTCCACCGCAAGCTGCCCACGGCTTGGGATGCAAAGAAGCTCTCGGGCTTCAAGCCGCTGCCCACCACGGGTCTCTCCTTCGTTGGAGTTGGCCGAACCTCCTAGGTTCGTCCGTTTGATCACAGGCGAAAGGGGCTGTGGCCCATTGGGTCACAGCCCCTTTCGACTAAAACCACCTTTCCTATGACGCAGCACACAGCTCCCCTCTGAGGTGTTGCGAATAGAACCGGAGTAAGTACATTGGCAAACTTTTTGCGACTGCTGGGACGCAGGCTCGCAGCACTTCCGTTGATGATCCTGGGTGTCACCCTGCTCGTCTTCGTGGTGCTGCAGTTCGCTCCCGGCGACCGTGCCGTTGCAGCGTTGGGCGAAGGCGCCTCCCAGGAGGCCCTGGCGCAATACCGTGAGGTCAACGGATTCAACGATCCGCTATTCATTCAATACTTCCGTTACCTGGGCAAGCTGTTCACAGGTGACTTTGGCACCACCCTCCCGCCGGCAAAACCCATCACCGAGGTCATTGCCAGCGCATTCCCAGTGACGTTGCAGCTGACTTTCCTGGGTGTGTTGATTGCGGTCGTCATCTCCTTGGTCTTCGGCGTTCTCGCGGCACTGTACCGCGACACCTGGGTTGACCAGGTCATCCGCGTCTTCTCGGTCGCAGCCATCGCCACCCCGTCCTTTTGGTTGGGCATCCTGCTCATCCAGTGGTTTGCTCTCGGCGAGAATTCCTGGTTCCCCTCCGGCGGGCTCGCCGACCCCTCCGCAGGCTTCATGGGCTGGCTCAGTTCGATGACGCTTCCGGCACTGGCACTGGCCATTCCCGTTTCCGCCTCGCTGATCCGCGTTGTCCGCACCTCCATGGTCGAGGAGCTGGACCGCGACTACGTCCGCACCGCCATCGGCAACGGCGTCCCCTACACCACGGTCATTTCCCGCAACGTGCTCCGCAACGCCCTTGTCACCCCGGTGACGGTACTGGGACTGCGCATCGGCTACCTGCTGGGCGGCGCCGTCGTGATTGAAATGATCTTCTCGCTGCCCGGCATGGGCCAGCAGATCCTCAACGGCATCACCAACGTAGACACCAACCTGGTCCAGGGCGTCGTGCTCGTCATCGCTGTGACGTTTGTGCTCGTGAACATCCTGGTGGACCTTCTGTACTTGCTCATCAACCCACGAATCAGGACGGTCTAAGTCATGCGCAGCAAACTTGCCGAACGACTCAGCGCACCGGGCCTGCGCTTCAAGGCCCTGACGCTGGGTTCAAAACTGGCTCTGCTTTTCCTGCTTGTCATCATCATCATTGCCGTTCTGGCGCCCTGGCTTGCCCCGTACGACCCACTGGACACCGGCGATCCGGCCCAGGCTCCCAGCGCGGCGCACTGGTTCGGTACCGACCGCATTGGCCGCGACGTCCTGTCCCGCCTGATGTACGGTGCCCAGGCATCACTGATGATCGGCCTCGGATCGGTGGCCCTGGCCATCCTGGTCGGCGCAACGCTTGGCGCCCTCGCCGCAACATCCTCCAAGTCCGTCAATGAGATCATCATGCGTCTCATGGACATCTTGATGGCGTTCCCCGGCATCGCCCTGGCCGCCGTACTGCTGACCGCTTTCGGCAACTCGGTCCCCACGATCATCGTCGCGATAGCCATCATCTACACCCCGCAGCTTGCCCGTGTGGTGCGTGCCAACGTCCTGTCGCAGTACGGTGAGGATTACGTCCGCGCCGAACGCGTGATCGGTGCGGGCCGTGCCTACATCATGGTCAAGCACATTGTGCGCAATACCGCGGCTCCCGTCCTCGTGTTCGCGACGGTCATGGTGGCCGACGCCATCATCCTGGAAGCCTCCCTTTCCTTCCTCGGTGCCGGTATTCAGGATCCCGATCCCAGCTGGGGCAACGTCATCTCCTACGGACGCAACCTGGTTCTGTCCGGCGGCTGGTGGGCAACCACCTTCGCAGGCCTCGTCATCCTGCTGACCGTGCTGGCCTTGAACATCCTGGCTGAGGGCCTCACGGACGCGATGGTCAACCCGCGCATCAAGAAGGCCGCCCCGGTCAAGGACGACGACGGTTCGGCAGCTGCCGCTGTGGCGCTCGCCAAGGCCGATGCCGCAGCACGCGCAGTCATTGAAGATCCCTTCGCGGCACTGGATGTGGAACTTCTCCGGCTTCAGGAAGTGGAGCGATCACGCAAGGACCGCCTGCCCCAGGTGGGCGCCGAGGCACGCGTGATCTTGGAGGTCAAGGACCTCTCCATCCGCTTCCCCGGACGCTACGACCAGACCGCCATTGTGGACAAGGTCTCCTTCACCGTCCGTGAAGGAGAAACCATGGGTCTGGTGGGCGAGTCCGGTTGCGGCAAGTCCATCACGTCGCTGGCGGTCATGGGCCTGCTGCCCAAGACTGCCGAAGTCACCGGTTCCATCAAGTTCGACGGCAAGGAACTGTTGGATGCCTCCATCAAGCACAGCTCCGTGAAGGCCTACGAAGGCCTGCGCGGCGAGCAGATCGCCATGGTCTACCAGGATGCGCTGAGCTCGCTCAACCCTTCCATGCTGATCAAGGACCAGATGCTGCAGCTGACCCGCCGCAACGGACGCAAGTCACCGACGGAACTGCTGGAACTGGTGCAGTTGGACCCCATCCGCACCCTCAAGAGCTACCCGCACGAGCTTTCCGGCGGCCAGCGCCAGCGCGTGCTGATCGCCATGGCTCTGTCACGTTCACCGAAGATCGTGGTTGCCGATGAGCCCACCACCGCACTGGATGTCACCGTCCAGAAACAGGTTGTGGACTTGCTGAACGAGTTGCGTGAGCAGCTTGGCTTCGCCATGGTCTTCGTCAGCCACGACCTTGCCTTGGTCGCCTCCCTGGCACACAAGATCACCGTCATGTACGCCGGGCAAGTGGTGGAGTCCGCGCAGGCTTCGGAACTGTTGGCGAACCCCACCCACGAATACACCCGTGGCCTGCTGGGCGCCGTGCTCTCCATCGAGTCCGACGCCGCCCGGCTGCACCAGATCCCCGGAACGGTCCCCTCACCCCGTGATTTCGCCGCCGGTGACAGGTTTGCCGGACGCTCCCAGCGTCCGGACGCTGACCCCAACCAGAAACTGGCGTTCGTCCCGGTCTCCAGCAAGGGTGCGGCGGGCGAGCACTTCTGGGCCAGCCACAAGCACGAAGATGCCCAGCTGGCTTCAGCCGGGGCAGAAACGGAAGGTGCCTCATGAGCAAGCAGAGCGTCAATGCAGCCGCACAAGCCGCGACCCCCGTCATTGAACTCAAGGACCTGCACGTCCACCACCGGACCCGTTCCGGCGGACTGTTCAAACCAAGCTACGTCAAAGCCGTCAATGGCGTGAACTTCTCCATCAGCCGCGGGGAAACCGTGGGCATCGTGGGTGAATCCGGTTGTGGCAAGTCCACGCTGGCCTCAGTGCTTGTTGGATTGCAGACCCCCACCTCGGGCCAAGTGTTGTTCCATGGCAAGCCGGCCATCAAGCGCAGCGCAGCCATGCGCAAGGAGTTCGGCCGGTCCGTCTCAGTGGTCTTCCAAGACCCCTCTACGGCACTGAACCCGCGCATGACCATCCAGGACATCCTGGTTGACCCACTCGCCGTTCACGGCGTTGGCAATAAGGCATCCCGCCTGGCGAAGGTCGCTGAACTGCTCTCGCTGGTTGGCTTGCCCCAGTCGGCAGCCGAGGTCACGCCATCGCAAGTTTCCGGAGGACAGCGCCAGCGCGTAGCCATTGCGCGCGCACTGGCACTGGACCCGGACATCATCGTGGCCGACGAACCCACCTCCGCACTGGACGTTTCCGTCCGCGCCCAGGTGTTGAACCTGCTCTCAGACCTGAAGAAGGAACTGAACCTGGGCATGGTTTTCATCAGCCACGACATCCAGACCGTGCGGTACGTTTCAGACCGCATCGCCGTCATGTACTTTGGCCAGATTGTTGAAGAGGGCCCCGCGGCCCAGATCTTCGACAACCCGTCCAACGACTACACGAAGAAGCTCCTGGGCGCTGCGCCCTCCCTTCTTCACATCTGACCCCCACGCCCTCCCGGGCGCGTGGCCCTGCTATTTACCCGTTTATATCAATACAATTTTGGAGCAATTTCCGTGACTACAGTCGCATCGCGTTTCCAGGGCGTCATCCCCCCCGTCTGCACCCCCCGCACCGCCGACGGCGCCATCGACGTCCCCTCCTTGGAGAACCTGACCCGCCACCTGCTCGACGGCGGTGTGGCCGGCTTGTTCGTCAACGGCTCCTCCGGCGAGGTCACCCACATGACCAACACCGAGCGCGACACCGTGCTGACCACCATTTCCGGCGTCAACGCCGGACAGGTTCCGCTGCTCGTGGGTGCCGTTGAGCAGACCACCAACCGCGTGATCGAGGAAGCAGCCCGCGTGGTTGCCCTCGGTGCCGACGCGCTCGTGGCCACCAGCCAGTACTACGCCATCAGCAACGCCGAGGAGAACGGCCGCCACTTCCGCGCGATCGCCGCCTCCGTGGACGTCCCCGTCTTCGCCTACGACGTACCCGTGCGCACCCACTTCAAGCTGCCCACCGACCTGCTCGTCGAGCTGGGCCGCGAAGGCGTCATCGCCGGTGTCAAGGACTCCTCAGGTGACGACGTTGCCTTCCGCCAGCTGCTCATCGCCGCCCGCGACATCCCGAACTTTGACATCTTCACCGGCCACGAAGTGGTCGTTGACGGTGCCATGCTCGGCGGCGCCCAGGGCATCGTCCCCGGCCTCGGCAACGTTGACCCGGCAGCCTACCGCCGCCTGTACGACCTGTCCGTCGCAGGCGACTGGGCCGGCGCCGCAGCCGAGCAGGACCGCATCGCCGACGTCTTCAACATCGTCTACACCCCGAAGGCCGGCCGCGTATCCGGCAACGCCGCGGGCCTGGGCGCGTTCAAGACCGCGTTGATGCTCATGGGCATCATCAAGACCAACGTCATGAGCGCCCCCATGCTCTCCCTCGACGAGGACGAGACGGCAGCCATCAAGGTCATCCTCGAGCGCACCGGCCTGCTCTAGTCCCCAGCCGCTCCCGGCGCTCGGGCGCGTGGGCCCATCCACGCCCTCCCCAACCTCGTTCCTCGGCCATGAGCCCAGGAACGAGGTTGGGGAATGCTCGTTTTTGCTTCAACCTTAAATCTTGAAGGATCCTTTTATGCGGTACGTAGTCGGCGTTGATCTGGGCGGAACCAAAACCGCCGCCGGTGTTGTGGCGGAAGACGGCTCAGTGCTGTTCACGGATCAGATTCCCACGCTCAACCGCGACGGCGGCGAAGCCATCCTGGATGCCACAGCCGGCCTTGTTCGCTCACTCGTTGAGCGTGCCGCCGCACAAGGGACCGTTGTCGACGCGGTGGGCGTTGGCTCCGCCGGGGTCATCAACGCCACCGAAGGCACCGTCATTTCCGCCACCCACGCGATTCTTGGTTGGACTGGAACCCACATCACTGCCGGGCTCACGCAACGGCTGGGACTGCCATGCGCCGTCGTCAATGATGTCCACGCCCATGCTCTCGGCGAAGCCGCGCAGGGTGCCGGGGCGGGCAAGGACTCCGTCCTGATGACAGCCTTCGGCACGGGTGTGGGCGGCAGTTTTGTGCTCAACGGGCAACCCCTGCTCGGTCACCATTTCGTGGGCGGGCATGTAGGACATTTCGCCTCCCCCTACGCCGTGGAACGCGGCACCCCGCTGCCGTGTTCGTGCGGCCATGCCGGGCACGTCGAAGCCATTGCGTCAGGACCCGCCATCCACGCCGCCTACCTGCGCGCGGGTGGCAGCGCTGCTTTGGCGGACACAAAAGCCGTGTTTGCCTCCGCCCGGGCCGGTGATGACCTTGCACTTCAGGTCATCGCCAGGGCCGCTGCCGCCGCCGGACAGGCAGTGGGCGGGCTGATCAACATCCTCGATCCCGCCGTCGTGGTGGTTTCCGGTGGGCTGGCTGACGCAGGTGAGCTGTGGTGGGACGGAATGGAGTCCGCCCTGCGCGCCGAACTGCTCGCCCCGCTGGCGTCGGTGCCGGTGGTCAGGGCAACCCTTGGCAACACGGCCGCAGTTTTGGGCGCAGCCTCCCTGGTCCTCGCCCACTAAAAAAGTTCTCACTTCCTAGGAGTCACCATGACGTTGAAATTGACCAACCTTGACGAACTTGCCGGCCAGCTGGTGGTTTCCGCCCAGGCGTACCCGGGCGAACCGATGCGCGACCCGCGCACCATGGCCCAGGTGGCGGCGTCGGCCGTGACGGGCGGGGCCGCAGCCATCCGGGTGCAGGGCATTGCAGACATCCAGTTTGCGCGCGCCGCCGTGGAAGTTCCCGTCATCGGGCTCTGGAAGGACGGTCACGACGGCGTCTTCATCACCCCCACACTGCGCCACGCTCTGGCCTGCGCCAATGCGGGCGCCCAGATCGTCGCCATTGACGGAACGCGCCGGCCCCGTCCTGACGGGTTGACGCTGGCCGAGACCATTTCCGCCGTGCACGAGAACTCCAACTCCCTCGTCATGGCCGACTGCGGCTCCTTCGATGACGCCGTGGCCGCCGTCGATGCCGGTGCAGACCTTATTGGCACGACCTTGGCCGGCTACACGGACGAACGACCCAAGACCGACGGCCCTGACTTGGAACTCATTGCCGCCATCGCCGGCGCCAAGCTCGGCAAGCCGTTGATCGCCGAAGGCCGCATCCACTCCCCAGCCCAAGCCCGCGCGGCGCTGGATGCCGGCGCGTTCGCCGTCGTGGTCGGCACGGCCATCACGCACCCCACCACCATCACCAGCTGGTTCAAGGCCGCCCTGACCGACTGACGCGTTTGGGGCGCCGTCTCCCCTCGCCGTCGGGCCCAAATGGCACTAACGTGAAGATGGACGGTGCAACAGAGGCTGGACAACGGCAGGGAGATGCGCAATGGATGATTACCAGGTACACCACAAGATCGCAGAACTGGTGAAAATGGAGCAGGATCTGCGGGAATCCACCGCGGACCAGGCCAAGCTGCCAGAGCGTGCCGCGCAGCTGAAACAGCTCGAAATCCAGCTGGACCAGTGCTGGGACCTGCTGCGTCAGCGGCAGGCAAAAATCCGTGCCGGGGAAAGTCCCGACGACGCCCAGCTGCGGCCTGCCGGCGAAGTTGAAGGCTACAAGCAGTAGCCCTGTGAAAGAATGCTCGCATGACAGCTGACAATGACACGTCCAACGAATCGCGGAAGAGTTTGGTTTTTCATGGCTTCGGCAACACCGGCGAGCAGGTGGCCGGCGTTTTCCGCAGCGCCCTGAACGCTGCAGCAGCCCTGCCTGAAAGCCCCATTGAAATCGTCATTCAAGGAAAGGCGGTTGCGGCACTCGCCGTGGGCGGCGGACTCGCAGAGCCGGCAGACAACGTCCTGCAGGCAGGCATTGCTGTCCTCGCCTGTGAAAACAGCATGCGGTCCGCGGCACTGGAGCGAGAGAACCTGCTGCCAAGAGTCGGCACCGTCCCGTCAGCCGTGGTGCATCTCGCCGAGCGCCAGTGGGCGAACTGGGCCTACGTGCGTCTGTAACTGCAGCGGCACACAACGGCTTCTGCATGGACATGGCAGCCGTTGAGTGGAAGCGCACATTTCTTGCATGGCGCGGCTTCCACTGGTAATTTGAGGCAGTTCACCCCACCGCCGAAGGAGCAACCCCCATGCTCAGCACCAACCAGTTGCTCATCGACGGTAGGCGGCACACCCTGCTTCCAGCCACTACGGTGGAGGCACACCGGGGCGAGGTGCTTCTGGTCCAGGCCGACGGCCAGGATCGACGCACTGCACTCTCCCTTGCCTTGTCAGGGCGCATGAAGCCTTCCAACGGCACCGTGGTTCTGGGCCATGACGATTCCATGGCCTCCTTGCGCCGACGAAGTGCCGTTGTCGATGCCCCCGATGTCAATGCCCCGGAACACCACTTGACCGTCAGGTCCCTGGCGTCCGAAGACCTGGCACTTGTGCCAACGAAGTTCCGCGACCGCACCCGGCCCACCGAGTGGCTTGTCACCCATGGCTTCCGCGACATCCTGGAAAAATGGATCGAAGAGATCCCCCCGAACAGGCTCCTTCATCTCCAGCTTGAACTGGCGCTGGCCAACCCGGACGTCGACCTCCTCGTGATTGACTCACCCGACCGCCACACGGCCGACGTCGACGCCTGGCTTCCGCTGCTTGAGCAGGCCGCCGCGGGCCTACTGGGGCGCGGGCCCAACGTTCCTGCTGACTCTGCACTCCGGCAGCTGCTGGTGGTGGGTGTAGTGGGCTGCCTCCCCGACGGATGGGACGGCCGAACAGCCGTTGCCGGCAACGCCAACAGCGCAGAAGAAACCACCCCGCCAACCGAGCAGAAAAACACCACCGCTGAAACACCGGCCGCCGAAACCGACGAAGCCATGGCACCCACGGATACCCCGGAGGAAACCAAATGACAGTCTTCCGACTGGCGCTGTCAGAACTCAAGCGTATGACCGGCGGGATCCTGCCCAAGCTGACCATCGTGGCCATGGTGATGGTCCCCCTGCTGTACGGGGCCGTGTATCTCTACGCCAACTGGGATCCGTACGGCAACCTCGACCAGCTCAAGGCCGCCGTCGTGGTTCAGGACGCAGGAGCCGTCACGAAGGAGGGTGAGAAGCTGAATGTGGGCGAGAAAGTGGCCACCACCCTCATCGAGGACCACAAGTTTGATTGGCAGCTCGTGAAGACTCCAGAGGAGGCCAACAACGGGGTCAAATCCGGTGAATTTGCCTTTGCGCTGATCATTCCCAAGGACTTTTCAGCTAACCTCGCGTCTCCGGAGAACTTTGATTCGGCCACGCAGGCCATGATGAGCGTGACCACCAATGACGCCAACAACTACCTGTTGACCTCGATCGTGGACAAGGTTGCCACTCAGGTGCACGCGTCGGTGGCGCAGCAGGTGGGCGAGAAAACAGCCAATTCGCTGCTGACCGGCTACGGCACCATCCACGCCCAGCTCGTGAAGGCGGCCGACGGCGCGAAACAGCTCGCGGACGGCGCCGCGGCCCTGGATCAAGGGGTGGGGACGCTCCAGACGGGCACCAGCGAACTCGTCACGGGAGCCAATTCGCTGGCTGCCGGACAGCAACAGCTGGTCACCGGCGCTAAACAGCTCCAGTCCGGCGCGGCCGCCTTGGACAAGGGACTCGGCCAGCTGGAAAACCAGACGGCCACGCTGCCGGCAGACACCCGGACGCTCGCCGACGGGGCAGCGGCCGTCGCCGCCGGCAATGCTGAGCTGAACACGAAAGTTCAGAACGCCATCGGCACGGCCGGGAAATTGGACGACGCGGCAACGGGTGCCATCGAAGGCAGGCTGGACCAGCTCGTTGCCGACAAGGTTCTCACCTCCGCCCAGGCCGATCAGATCCGCACTTCGCTGAAGTCGGCCGCAAGCAGCCCCACCATCACGGATTTGAAGAAGCAGCTCGCCACCGACGCCGTCGACATTCAGAAACTCGCGGACGGCTCAGCTGCGGTTTCGGCCGGTGCAGACAAATTGGCCACTGCGACGCCGGCGCTGACCACAGCAATTTCGCAGGCCCACGCCGGGGCCGGGTCCTTGTACGACGGCGCGGCAACGCTGGCCGCCGGGCAGGAAACCGCTCTGGACGGCGCCACACAGTTGGCCACCGGGGCCGCAAAGCTGAACACCGGAGCCGGCGACTTGAAAGCAGGCTCAAGCAAGCTGTCCACAGGTGCCACGGAGCTGTCCACCCAGTTGAGTGAGGGTGCAGGGAACGTCCCAGACCCCAATGACAAGGACAAGCAAAACGCTGCAGGAGTCATTGCGGACCCCATTCGGGTGGATTCAGTTTCCCAAGCCCAGGCCGCCAACTACGGTGCCGGGCTGGCCCCCTTCTTCCTGGTGCTGGCATTGTGGATTGGCGCGTTCATGCTGGTTCAGGTCATGCGCCCGCTCACCGTACGCGCGTTGGCTTCCAATGCGCCGTCGTGGAAGATTGCCATTGGCGGCTGGTTGCCCTTTGCCGCCGTGGCCACGGCCCAAGCCCTGCTGCTGTATGCGGTGGTGAAGTTTGGTCTGGGCCTTGAACCGAGTCATCCATGGTTGACTTTGGGCTTGCTGCTGCTGGCATCGGTGGCCTTCACCGCGCTCATCCAGGGCATCGTGGCGCTGCTTGGGACGCCCGGGAAATTTGTGGTGCTGATCCTGCTGGTGCTCCAGCTGGTCTCCTCCGGCGGCACGTTCCCGTGGCAGACCACTCCGGAACCGCTGCACATCATGCACCAGGTGCTGCCCATGGGGCACGTGGTGGAAGGCATGCGCCACCTCATTTATGGTGCAGACCTTGCCCCGCTGGTTCCGATCGTACTGGGTCTGCTGGGCTACACTGTGCTGGGCTTTGTGCTGGCCTGGGCTGCCGTGGCCAAGAAGAAGACGTGGACGCTCAAGACGCTGATGCCGGAAATCGAGGCATAACGCCACCCCGCCTTGCGCGGCACGGTTCTAGCGCGGCACCACGAAGTTCGTCAGCTGGGCGTCCTGACCGTCAAGGGTTGCCCAGGACCCGCTGTGTTCAAAGACGGCAAATGCACTGGTGGGGAAGCCGGAGGCCAGGTCCATGTAGGCGTCCTGGTCCGAATCCCTTGAGGCCAGGCGCAGCGCCAACGACTGGATCCCGGGCATGTGACTGATGACCATGAGCGTTCCCACGGTCTCGGGGACGTGGTTCACCACCGCCAGCATCGAGGTGGCGCCGGCCGCGTAGAGCGCACTCTCCAGTTTGGGGGTGGGTGCCTTCTCGCCCAGCTGTTGGCACACCCACGTGCAGGTCTGCCGGGTGCGCAGCGCCGAGGAACACAGGATGAAGTCAGGCACCGTGTTGTTTTCCACGAGCCATTTGCCGGCCAGCGGCGCTTCGTTGTGCCCGCGCTGGGCCAGCGGCCTGTCGTGGTCCTCCACGCCCAGCGGGAAGGCCGCCTTGGCATGGCGCATCAAAATCAGCCGTTTAAAGTGGTGTTCGCTCATTCCCCCAGTTTAGTGGCGGGAGCGTTAAAGCAGTACGACGGCGGACCACCCACCAAAGTGGGCCATCCGCCGTCGTACGTGGGGATCAAATCGAGTATTCGGGAGCCGCCCAAACAACCACTTCGGGGTGCTCGTAGAAGCGGTAGCCTTCGCCGCGGACCGTGCGGACCGTGTTGGCCAGGCGTCCCAGCTTGGAGCGCAGGCGGCGGATGTGGACGTCGATGGTGCGCTCGTTGGGGACCTCGTCGGCGTTGCTCCACAAGCCTTCGAGGAGTTCGTCGCGGCCCACGGTGCGGGTGCCGTTTTCCACCAGGTAGTTGAGCAGTTCAAATTCCTTGAACGTCAGGTTCAGCGTGTCCCCGTCAAGGTGTACTTCACGTCGTGCCAGATCGATCAACACGCCGGAAGGGCGCTGCTCTGCTGCCGGAGTTCGGACTGCTTCCTGACGTTGCCGGGAGGCCACCGTGGGATCGCCGAACGTTGAGCGGACCACATCGAGGGGTGTGCCAATGGCGTCCGACGGCGCAATGGCGACGGCAGCGTAGCTCTGGGCTTGCGGTACAAGGGTTTGGGCGTAGGCGCGGATATCCTGGGCCAGTTTGGCCAGTGAGGTGCCAGCTGCTGCTGCGGTGTCTTCATCGACGCCGACGTAGAGCACAAAGCCACGGGCAACGTTGTCCGGGCTGACACCGCGCAGTTTGTCCACCCCGCCCGCGATGACAGGCGTAGGTGCGGTCATCGGGTTGCTGTCACTGCCGGGGTAGGAGCGCAAGCGTTCGGCGGCGGTTGAGGTATCCGGGCGAAGACTGGAATAGCCAGCGTGTTCGGCGTGGACGGAGCTGCCCAGGGGTCCGCTCCCCGTGTTGCGGGCAACGGCCTTGGCGGCGTTTCGTACTGAAATGTGGACGTATCCAGATGCTACTGACATTGAACTACCTAAGTGTATGGCCGTATTCAACGGCGCGAATGCTTCCATTGGTCCTGCTTGACAGAACTTTTGCTGCCCTTATTTATGGGCCGGCCCAGAGGCCAAGACTGGAGTGTTGCTACCAGGGTTGTGAGTTAGGCCTGCATTCGAAAACCACTCAGAGACCGTCTGGTCGATCTAGTCGATCCGAGACAGAGCGTTGCTGCTGCTGCAGAGTTCACTGAGTGGTTGTTCACGTAAGTCAGTTTGCTACGTAACAAAGCGAACTTGCAAGTAACAAAGGGGTAAAGTGTCCACTATGTGAGATTCTGCTATATTTTGTGATCAATCCGACATTGTTGAATTGCTCTCATTTTGAGCACAAATGACGCTTTGCGTCGAATGCAATCAATCAAAAGATCTATATTCCTGTTGAATATTTCCTGAAATAGGCAAATTCGATGAATAAGTTCAAAGTTAATTTGGGCGCGTCTATGATGACCTCGCAACTGTTTGACAGCACTCAGGAAAATCCCAGTTTTTCACGCTAGGTAAACAGCGGTTTACCAAGCGTGACCTGCAGGATGGGGCAGAGTCCGCGCTATGCCCCGGAGCGGTGCGTTGGCAGCACCTTCCAGGAAGGGCGCAAGCCCCGGAACTGGTCGCGCAGCCTGACGTTGTTGCGGCGATTCATGAGAAGCAGTGCGGCCAGGCCAGCCAGTATGGCAACCACAGCTCCCATACCCAAAGACCAGCGAGCGCCAAATTCGGTGGCGATCCAGCCCACCAGGGGCGCTCCGATGGGAGTGCCGCCCTGCAGGACCACCATATAGACAGCGAGCACCCGCCCGCGCATGGCCGCATCGGTGTTCAGCTGCACCGTCGTGTTGCACGCGTTCATAAAGGTTAGTGAGGCGACTCCCACGGGCACCAGCGCCAACGCGTACAGCGTATAGGTGGGCATGAAGGCTGCGATTGCGACTGTCACGCCGAACGCGAGCGCCCCACCGACGATGTACATCATGCGCATGTTCTTCCGCCGTGCCGCCATCAGCGCTGCAGCCAGCGTGCCGATGGCCATGACCGAGCCCAGCAGCCCATACTCCCCCGGCCCGAGATGGAACACTGTGGTGGCCATGAGTGCATTCGTGATCTGGAAGTTCATACCAAAGGTGCCCACAAGGAAGACCAGGACCATGATCATCATGAGATCCGGGCGCTGGCGGATATACACCAGCCCTTCGCGGATCTGGCCCTTGGACCGCGGCACCTTGACAGCGGGGAACAGTTCGCTGGTGCGCATCCGCCACAGCGAGAAGATCACGGCAGCAAAGCTGGCGGCATTGATAAGGAATGCCGGGCCGGTTCCCACCACGGCAATGACCAGGCCAGCCACGCCGGGGCCAGCCAGCCGGGCCAGGTTGAAGGAAGCACTGTTGAGGGCGACGGCATTGGGCACGTCTTCCTTGGAAACCACTTCGGAGACAAACGCCTGCCGGGAGGGTGCGTCAAAGGCACTGGCCACGCCCAACAGGAAAGCCAATGCATACACATGCCAGAGTTGTACAGTGCCCGTGACGACCAGAATGCCCAACAAAAGCGCACAAAACCCCATGGATGTTTGGGTGACAAGCAGCAGCTTGCGCTTGTTGACCCTGTCGCCCAACAGCCCTGCGAAGGGGCCGAGGAAGACAATCGGTAAAAATTGCAGACCGGTGGTGATGCCGGCTGCAGTACCTGAGTTGTGGGTCAAGACGGTAAGCACCAGCCAGTCCTGGGCCACACGCTGCATCCACGTGCCAATGTTGGACACCAGTGCACCGGTCACCCAGAGTCTGTAGTTGAACACCTTCAGTGCACGGAACATCGAATTCACTTAGGCACTCATCTCCTGCAGGATCAAAGCCGCCTCGTGGAGGGTGGCACGTTCTTGCGGGGTGAGGGCGGCAACCTGCCGGGCCAGCCACGCCGTCCGTTTGGAACGTGCACGCAACAAGGTGGTGGAGCCGGTCTCTGTAATGCTCACCAACACTTGGCGCTTGTCGTGTGGATTTTCACCCCGGCTGACCAGTTCCGCCGCTGCCAGTGCGTTGACGATTCGCGTCATGGACGGCGCCTGGATCTGCTCCCTGGCAGCGAGCTGTCCCACTGTTCGTGGACCGTCCAGGATGGCAGCCAACACTGAATATTGTCCGGGACTAATTTCCCTCGACGCAGCCTCGGCCCGCAGCCGCCGCGACGTGCGCATAACGGCAATCCGCAATTCAGCAGCCAACGGCCCAGCTCCAAGGGGCCTGCCCGCAGCGACAACCGTAGCGGCCGAGCTGGACCCGGGTTCCGGCGTCGTGCGTGCAAGGGAAGTGTCTGTCATCAAGGGGTCAGCCGCCTGGGAAGTCAAGTTTCGTGTCATCAGCTTTCCACTTTATATCCTTAGCATTGCTAAGTAAATGTCGATTCGCTCACGCTAATACAAGCCTCGTTACCATAATGTGACATTTGGTTTCATTTCCGTTACGCTGGCAAAAGTGCCTGCTGAACCACCAACGGTTCATGGCACAGATGGACGGTTCGCCGAGCTCTGCCGCCGCCCATTTCCCTCCATTCCCGTGGCAGAGACGGGGGACCCAATCTTTGTGGGCCTCCATTTGGACGCCCTTGGGGTTAAGCCAACGCAGTGCATGAGGCCATGGTTGCCCGTGCCGCGTAGCAGGATTCTCTAATCCATTCCCGACAGCTCACCTCGCAGGCGTAGAGAGGTTACATCCATGTCTGCATCACCCCAGCGCGGCCGTCGCCGTGCCGAAAACTCCGCCCGCCCGTCACTTTTTGCCTTCGCAGCAGCGGGCAAAGGGACCCGCGCGGCTGGCAAGTCCACGGTCAAAACCACGGCCAAGTACATGGCTGCCGTTGCCGTTGTCGGAGCGCTCGTTGCCGCCGGTGCCGTGACTCAATCAGTGGAGCACACCGCTAACGCACAGAGCGGCGCCAACTTGCTGGCGGCAGCGGGACACGCCTCGGCTCCCGCCGTATCAGCACCACTGAATGTGCCCATCACGTTCGCTGGAGCAGACATCGGCTCGTTGCCGTCCGCTGCCTCCACGTCCGCAGCTACGAAGGCTGCAGCCGCCAAGGCCCAGTCCTCGGACGTCACTCCCCTTCCCACAACGGCAGCAGCTCCCGCACCAGCCCCAGCCCCGGCACCGGTCGTTGTGGATGACCCCGCCGGCGCCCAGGCCTATGCCGCCGGAGAACTGGCTGCCCGAGGCTGGGGAGCTGACCAGATGAGCTGCCTCACGCAGCTCTGGAACCGTGAATCCGAATGGCTCACGTCCGCCGAAAACCCCGACGGCGGCGCCTACGGTATTGCCCAGTCCCTGCCTGCGGAGAAAATGGCAAGCGTCGGCAGCGACTGGAAGACCAACTACAAGACCCAGATCACCTGGGGATTGGGTTACATCCAGGAACGCTACGGCTCACCGTGCGCTGCCTGGGGCCACTCAAACGCCGTCAACTGGTACTAAATTTTCACACCGCTTTCGGCGATGACGGGGCCACC
>NZ_JAUNVV010000055.1:0-3010 GCF_030540645.1 Arthrobacter sp. | reverse complement strand
CGGCCACGCCGTACAGGCGGTCTCCTGCATCGCCGAGGCCCGGCACAATGTACGCCTGCTCATTGAGGCACTCATCAATGGAGGCCAGCACCACGTGCACGTTATCGCGCCCGCCATGGGCTGCTTCCAGCTTGGCCAGACCCTCCGGAGCTGCCAGCAGGCAGATGCAGGTGATGTCTGCGGCACCGCGATCGAAGAGGAACTTGAACGCCTCGATCAGCGTCCCGCCGGTGGCCAGCATGGGGTCAAGGACATACACCTGGCGTCCGGTCAGATCCTCGGGCAGGCGCTCGGCGTAGGTAATCGCCTCGAGCGTCTCCTCATTGCGGGCCATGCCCAGGAAGCCCACTTCGGCCGTGGGCAGCAGGCGGGTCATGCCCTCGAGCATGCCCAGACCGGCGCGCAGGATCGGCACCACCAGGGGTGTGGGTTTGACCAGTCCGGTGCCAATGGTGGAAGTCACCGGGGTTTCAATGTTCACCGGCTCCACCCGCACTTCCCGGGTTGCCTCGTACGCCAGCAGTGTCACCAATTCCTCGGTGAGTTGGCGAAACACCGGCGACGGGGTGTTTTTGTCCCGCAGGACAGTCAATTTGTGGGCAATCAGCGGATGATCCGCAACCAGTACGCGCATGAATAAAAGCTACCATTGAGCCGTGCCCATCACTGCTAGTTCCGCCGCAGAAATATCAGCCCGCCACTATGACTGGATGGGCCTTGCCCTGGCTCAGGCACAACTGGCCCTGCAGACCGCCGACGTTCCCATTGGTGCCATAGTCATCGGGCCCGACGGCGGGATCCTCGGTTTGGGGCGCAACGAACGTGAGGCGTACGGGGACCCCACTGCGCACGCGGAAATAGTGGCGATCCGCGAAGCGGCGGCAAACTTGGGCTCGTGGCGTCTGGCGGACTGTACCTTGGTGGTCACACTGGAACCGTGTGCCATGTGTGCCGGCGCGATTGTGCTGGCGAGGGTGCCGCGCGTTGTTTTCGGGGCGTGGGATGAGAAAGCCGGCGCGGCGGGATCAGTGTTCGACGTGCTGCGCGAACGTCGGCTAAATCACTGGGTTGAGGTGTTTCCCGGCGTCCGGGAGGACGAGTGTGCGGCCCTGCTGAAGGACTTTTTCGGCGGGCACCGCTAAGGAGTCACCAGTAGTTCCAGTGAAGGCAGCACGCACGAAACCCGCTGCATTTCTTCGCCGCCCGGCCCGCGCCCCACACGGTTGTTCCTTCCCGTGTCGTCGCACCAGTCCACATCATGTGGGAATGCGGAAACCCTCCATGTGCCGGGGACGGCAGCGACCGGCAGCTCAAAGTTGAAACTGAACCCACCGGCGTCGTTCATGGGCCCCGTGCTGTTCACGATCAAGGTTCCTGTGCCGTCGAAGACTTCAACCTTGATCTGCGCATGGGTGCCGTACCGAGGGTTGCACGTGGCGTCATGTGCGGAGACTGTGACGGAATCACCGGGTGCGCCCGAGGTCGTGCTCAGCGACAGCGGCGGTGGAAAGCAGGGCTGCGAGCCGGGCTGCGGTGAACACGCCGCCCCCGGCAACGCGACGACGGCCACGGCGGATGCCACGAGGAAGCCTGTCAGCTTTCGCATGGCTGGGAACCTTCCGCCGCGTTGTTGAGTGCGTCAATCCGCTTTTGCCTGCTCGACGGCGAATCGAGACTGAAGGAGCGGAAGTCGCCCAAGTCTTCGCGAATGAACGCTTCGACCTCCAGGATGCGCTGCTGCACGGCGTCTGTGGTGGCGTTGAAAAGCCAGTGCGCGATTCGTTCCCGGCCGGGGTCATACTGCCACAGGCCAATGATCCTCCCCCGGTCCACGATGGGATGGTCCGGCAGGTCGGCTTGGAGCGACAGCGTGGAACTGAGCAGCTGGCGGCCCCTGTCTGCGTCGGCAAAATGATCGGCCGCGTTGCGCCGCAGCAAAAACAACGAATCCGAGCCCGCAAGCAGCTGGATTTGTTCCTCCTGCGGGGCCTTGAAATCCGCCGACGTCTCCATGTCCGCAGGGAGCATCCACACGCCCGGGGCGTCTGCGGCTGAAGTTTCCACCGACTCGATTTTCTCGGGCTGGACTTCCACGCCATTGACGGCTGCGATCGCGGCCTTGGTTTGGGCCACCGTAAAGCCCGTGAACCATTGGGATTGTTTGAGCGTGGCCCCGCCCGTCCAGCCCAAGTAGTTTTCCATCAGCTTGGCCCTTGCCTGCTCCGGCGACTCTTCAGCAGCCGGCAGCTCCCAGGCTGTGTAGGCGTAGCGCTGTTGGTCGAGCCGGCCATTGATCGGCACGCGCCGGATGCGGCCGTCAGCCTGCAACAATCCCAGTACCGTGGGCAGCGTCGTTGAGGCGCCCTTCTTCTTGCCCTCCTCCCCCAGGCTGCGGACGGCATCACCCAGCTGGTCCTTGAGCTGCCTGGGATCCAGGGCGCCCGCGCCGTTCGCTGCGGAGTCGTGCAGTAAACGGAGTGTTTGCGTTTCAAGGCTCTGGATTTCTGCGCTCTTCACGCCGAGCTTGTCCAGCACCTTGAGCGTTGTCTCCACCGCGCCCCGGCCCAGCGTGAGCGCCCACGCGAAGTCTTCCGCACCCAGCACATAGGTGCAGCCGCGCGCCGTCGGAAGTTCATGAATTTTCAAGGCGGCTACGGCTGCGTCTGCTTCCTCCCTACGAATCCCCGCCCGGGCAAACAACGTCAGGTACGGGTTGTCGCCGCCAACGGAGCGCGCCCATCCGGCCGTTCCCAGCACGGTCGCGGCATCGCTTCCCGCCAATGAGCCGTCCAGGCCTTGTTTGTGCCAGCTCCACGCAAGCCTCGTTGCAGTGTCCATGGGCCCATCTTCCACCATGATCGTTTCTCACCCCAGGACTCATTTTTGTTGTGGGGCTTTGAGCCGGTAAGGTTGACGCGTTGGTGACGTGTCCGAGCGGCCGAAGGTGCAACACTCGAAATGTTGTTTAGGTGAGAGCCTAACGTGGGTTCAAATCCCACCGTCACCGCCA
>NZ_JAUNVV010000054.1 GCF_030540645.1 Arthrobacter sp. | reverse complement strand
AAGCGGAACTCCACCACGTCGCCGTCGTGCATGATGTATTCCTTGCCTTCGATACGAACCTTGCCGCGGGCCTTGGCCTCGTGCATGGAGCCTGCCTCCATCAGGTCATCAAAGTGGACCACCTCGGCCTTGATGAAGCCGCGCTGGAAGTCGGTGTGGATCACGCCGGCTGCCTGTGGGGCGGTGTCGCCCTGGCGGATGGTCCAGGCGCGTGATTCCTTCGGTCCGGCGGTCAGGTAGGTCTGTAGGCCGAGGGTGTGGAAGCCAACGCGTGCCAGCTGGTCGAGACCGGATTCCTCCTGGCCGCTCATCTCCAGCATTTCACGGGCTTCGTCCTCGTCGAGTTCCACAAGGTCGGCCTCAAGCTTGGCATCCAGGAAGATGGCGTCGGCCGGTGCCACCAGTGCGCGCAGTTCTTCCTTGCGTTCCGGGTTGCCCAGGACGGCGTCGTCAACGTTGAATACGTAAATGAAGGGCTTGGCCGTCAACAGGCTCAGTTCCTTCAGGTGTTCCATCTCCAGCTTGTCGCTCTTGACGGAGGAGAAAATGGTGTCGCCGCGTTCGAGGACGGTCAGGGCAGCCTTCACGGCGTTGAGCTCCGCGGCTTCGCGCTGCTTGAGCTTGACGGCCTTTTCAAGGCGCGGGATGGCCTTTTCGATGGTCTGCATGTCAGCCAGGATCAGCTCGGTGTTGATGGTCTCCATATCGGAGCGCGGATCAACCTTGCCGTCCACGTGGATCACGTCCGGGTCGTCAAAGACGCGGATGACCTGGGCGATGGCCTCTGCTTCACGAATGTTGGCCAAAAACTTATTGCCCAGGCCCTCACCTTCCGAGGCGCCCTTCACGATCCCGGCGATGTCCACAAATGACACCACGGCCGGGAGCAGGCGCTGCGAGCCGAAGATGCCAGCAAGCTGTGCCAGGCGGGGGTCCGGGAGGTTGACGACGCCAATGTTCGGCTCGATCGTGGCGAACGGGTAGTTCGCAGCGAGCACGTTGTTGCGCGTCAAAGCGTTGAAAAGGGTTGATTTGCCGACGTTGGGCAGTCCGACGATGCCAATAGTAAGAGCCACGGTATGTGATTCTACAGTTAGGGCCCGCTTTTGTGCCTATTGCGCCGCTTTGCCAGTCTTTCACCGCCGCGCACCACTTGGTGAAACGCCGTGAAACGCAGAATGTCAGTGCCCCGTGCGAAAGTGGTTCCATGACTGGAATTGGCTGGCTTGTAGCGGTTTTGATGTTGTTGGCAGGGGTGCTTCTGGGCGCTGCCCTGGTGGCCCGGCTGTTGTTGGCCAGATTGCGCGGGGCTGAGGGGGAAGCGGACGCAGCCCACAGCCGTGCGGCTGATTTGAACGCCCGTTTTGCCGCTGCTGACGCCGAACGCAGGCTGTTGTCCACACAGAACCATGCCCTGACGGCGCAACAGGGCTCGGACGCGTCCGTGCTCCAAGCCCTGGGACCCGTGGCGGAGAAACTCAACGCCGTCCAGCGTCAGGTCTCGCTGCTTGAACGCGACCGCGTGGAACAGTACGGCCAGCTGGCCGAGCAACTTCGTGAGGCCAAGGACGCCGACGCCAAATTGCTGGCCACCACGTCTTCCCTCGCTTCCGCCCTGCGTTCCACCAGTGCCCGCGGCAAGTGGGGTGAGGTGCAATTGCGCCGCGTGGTGGAAGCTGCCGGGCTGCTCTCCCACGTCGATTTTCAGGAGCAGGTGCACACTGCAACCGACGACGGCGTGCACCGTCCCGACATGGTGGTCAGGCTGCCTGGCGGCAAGGAGCTGGTCTTGGACGCCAAAGTTCCGTTGAGTGCATTCCTCAATGCGCACGACGCCGGCCCGGAAGACAGCGCCGAAGCCCGCCAACATTTGGCCCGCCATGCGAAGGCGGTCAAATCCCACATTGATGCGCTGGGCAGCAAGCAGTACTGGACTTCGGCAAGGAACTCCCCAGAACTGGTGATTTGCTTTGTCCCCGTGGAGTCCATTTTGTCCGCAGCCCTCATGGCCGACCCCGAGCTGCTGGACTACGCCATGGCAAAAAATGTCGTCCTTGCCTCACCGATCTCCCTGCTGGCCATCTTGAAGTCCGTCGCCTTCACGTGGCGCCAGGATGTGCTGACGGAAAGCGCCAAGGAACTTTTTGAACTTTCGGCGCAGTTGTACTCGCGTCTGGGCACGATGGGTGAAGCGGTTTCAGCCGTGGGAGTGTCGTTGAAAACCAGCGTCGAACGCTACAACAAGCTAGTGGGGACGCTGGAAGCCAGAGTTCTGCCCACTGCCCGCAAGCTCAACGCCATGGATCCTAAAACCCTGGACTCCCCCGCACCTGTTGAGGTGGCACCACGGGGGCTTTCCGCGCCTGAGTTCGAAGCGCCCGGCCGGCTGGGTGCCGCTGGCTGATCACATCAAGTTGGAGCTCCGGATGCCCTTGTAGTCAGGGTCGCCAGCTGCCTTCATCGTTGCGCGCAGTTCCTTGGGCAGGGAGAACAGGATGTCCTCCTGGGCCGTGACCACTTCTTCCACTGATCCGTAGCCATATTCGGCGAGCAGGTGCAGCACATCCTGAACCAGAATTTCAGGAACCGAGGCACCGCTGGTGACGCCCACAGTGGCCACACCCTCGAACCAGGTCTCGTCGATTTCGTTGGCAAAGTCCACGCGGTGCGAGGCCTTGGCTCCGTATTCCAAGGCAACCTCCACGAGCCGGACGGAGTTGGAGGAGTTGGCGGATCCAACCACGATCACCAAGTCCGCCTGCGGGGCGATCTCCTTGATGGCCGACTGGCGGTTGGTCGTGGCGTAGCAGATGTCGTCGCTGGGAGGGTTTTGCAACTTGGGGAATCGTTCACGCAGGATTTCAACAATTTCCATTGTCTCGTCGACTGACAACGTGGTCTGGGAAAGCCAGATCAGGTGTTCGGGGTCCTCAACGTGGACTGTTCGGGCCTCTTCGGGATTGTTGACGATCGTGATGCTCTCCGGGGCTTCGCCGTAGGTTCCTTCCACTTCCTCGTGGCCTTCGTGGCCGATCAGCAGGATGTGGTTTTCTTCCTTGGCAAAGCGGACGGCTTCCTTGTGCACCTTGGTTACGAGGGGGCACGTCGCGTCTATGGTGCGCAGTCCTCGCTCTTCAGCGGACTTGACTACAGCCGGGGAGACGCCGTGCGCGGAAAAGACCACCAGCGCACCTTCCGGCACTTCATCGTTTTCGTCCACGAAGATGGCTCCACGTGCTTCAAGAGAGGACACCACATGCACATTGTGCACAATCTGTTTGCGGACGTACACGGGTGCGCCGTAGTGATCCAGCGCCTTCTCAACAGCGATGACAGCCCTGTCCACCCCTGCGCAGTAACCGCGGGGCGCAGCCAGCAGTACGTGCTTTTCACCCTTCACTGGAGCAGCGGCGGCAATGTCTTCCGGCGTGCGGCGGCGGCGCGGAACAGTGGGCATGGGAACGGAAACGGCAGTGGTGCTCATGCCCACCATCCTACGTTGTGCGCCTGCGACCCACCACGAGAGATGCGACACCGACTGCCGCCACCACACCTGCCAGAACAAACGTGAGCGTTATTCCCCCTTGCCAGCTGTCTCTTGCGAGCTCCGCCACCTGTGCGCCAATTTGGGTGGCTGACCCCGGTCCCAGGACCAGTGCGGAGAGGTAGCGCTGAGCCGCGCCGGAGGCCAGCAGCCACAGCAACGCCACGATTCCCAGTCCCACTCCGCTGGCAACAACGGTCAGCGCACGGCGCCTGGCCACGATCACTCCCAGCGCCAGAAGGTCAACGGCGATGAACACCATCCAGCCCGACCACCCTCCCAGCGTGACCGCAAGTGGAAGAGCTCGTGCGATTTGCGGCTGTTCCATGCCGACCACGACCTCCTTGGGAATGGGCACGGTGGCTCCCACATCCGCAGTGACCTTGGCCGCAACCAAGTCCACCAGGGGGGCAAGGTCCAGTTGCAAGTCCTCGGCAACTTCGGATTTTCCTGCTGCTGCAAACGTCAGTGCGTGGCTGCGCTGAAGAGTTTCCGACCATGCCTGCGGGTATCCGGGATCGCTGTAGATGTTTTGGGCTGCGGAATTGATGATTTCCACGGCCAGCTTATTCAGAAATGACGGCAGGTTCAGTGATGCCGCGGCTTGGCCGGACAACAGCGTAGTGAGGCTTTCCTGGAACTCCTTGTCGCCGCCCAACGGGCCGGCAAGCGCCACAAAACCGTCTTGGTCCACTACATTGCGTTGCAGCCACAGGGACGGCCCGGCAACGGCCGCCAATACCAACGCCATTATGACAAGAATTGCTGAACCCGCAGTGCGCATTTATCGTCCCTAGAAAAGCACAAGTACATTCGATAATAATTTTCAACATTAGTGCATGCCTGTGGATACCTCACCCCCAGTGTCGGCGGTGAAAGCTAGAGTTGGTGCAGGGCCACATCCGGCGGCCCGGCAGGACACTTTTAGTGAAGGGCGGCGAACTGCACCCATGGCGGAAACCCCTGAACGCAAAATCATTGCAACAACAGCGGCAACAGCGGCAGAGACGTCGCCGGACAACCCTTGGCCGTTGCAACTACTCAGCCAGAAGCTCAAGGCACACATTGAGAAGGCCCCGCCGGCGTGGGTCGAAGCGCAGGTCATTGAACTCAACAAACGCGCCAATGTGAGCTATCTAACTCTGCGGGACATTGACGCCGAAGTTTCGCTCAGCGTCACTGTATGGGGTTCAGTTCTAGGCCGGCTGGAAGCACCCTTGGAACGCGGTTCGCGCGTCGTAGCCCAACTCAAGCCCGATTTTTGGCTCAAAACCGGACGTCTCTCCATGCAGGGCCAGGACATCAGGCCCGTGGGTTTGGGCGATTTGCTGGCCCGCATTGAAAAGCTGCGTCAGGCTCTGGCTGCGGAAGGTCTCTTTGATGTCCGGCGCAAGAAGCCCCTGCCGCTCCTGCCCCACAGGATTGGCCTCATCACAGGCCGCAATTCCGACGCCATGAAGGACGTTGTACGCAACGCGTCCCTGCGCTGGCCGGCCGTGGAGTTTGAGATCCGCGAGGTAGCCGTGCAGGGAGTCAATGCGGTTGCCGCTGTGACTGCAGCACTGGCCGAACTCGACGCCGACCCCCGCGTTGACGTCATTGTCATTGCCCGTGGAGGTGGGTCATTGGAAGATCTGCTGGCTTTTAGCCACGAGTCTTTGGTCCGTGCCGTTGCCGCCGCGCAGACACCTGTGGTGAGCGCCATCGGACACGAAGCCGACCGCCCCCTGCTGGACGAAGTGGCGGACCTGCGGGCATCCACACCCACCGACGCCGCCAAGCGCATTGTTCCCGATGTTGGGGATGAATTGCGGCGCGTGGATGCAGCCCGTCAGCAGCTCAACCGGCGCATCCATGACCTGTTGAGTCGTGAATCCGAGCGCCTCGCATACCTGCGCTCACGCCCGGTATTGGCGAATCCACACATCATGATTTCCACCAAGTACGACGACGTCACCGCGTTCCGTGCCCGAGCCCTGACCGCCGTGCGCACCCAGGTGGGGCGCCACGGTGACCGTCTGGCCCATCTGCGTGCCCAGGTTCGAGCCTTGTCGCCACAAAAGACCCTTGACCGCGGCTATGCGGTTGTCCAACTAGAGGACAAGAGCATTGTCCGCGACCCCACTCAGGTCACCGCCGGCACACCCCTGAAAATTCGCGTAGCCGGAGGCGAATTTGCCGCAACCGGAGCACAGCACACCTTCGCCGGCCCTGCGCCAGCCACCTCGAACACATCAAAAAAGGAAAACGCATGAGCCCCTCAAAAGACGCACCCACTCCCACCTCAAACAGCACAGCAGCGAACGGCACGGCAGCAGACCTCACCTCGGCAGGTGTTGCCGAGTTGAGCTACGAGCAGGCGCGCGAGCAGCTGATGGAAGTCGTCAATAAGCTGGAGGCCGGCAGTTCCAGCCTTGAGGATTCTCTCGCCCTGTGGGAGCGCGGGGAAGCCTTGGCCAAGCGCTGCGAGGAATGGCTCGAAGGTGCCAAGGCCCGGCTGGACGCAGCCCGCACCACCAGTGAATCCTAAAGCTCCCACCGCTATGACTTGAAGCGTGCATGGCCTGACGCGGCCACGGCGTGCAGGCTCTGGCTTACGCGTGCTTCAGGCGGGCACGTTCCTCGGCGAGGTCAAAGTCCCCCGCCGGCCATTGCAGGTTCAACCCTCCCAATGCCTTGATGAGAATTTCCTGCACAGCCATGCGGGCGTACCACTTCTTATCTGCCGGGACCACATGCCATGGAGCATGTTCAGTACTCGTCCGCTCGAAGACCCGTTGGTACGCGTCCATATACTCCGGCCAGAACTTGCGTTCTTCCAAGTCCGTAGGGCTGTACTTCCAATATTTGGTGGGATCCTGCAAGCGTGCGGTCAACCGTTCCAGCTGCTCTTCCGTGCTGACGTTGAGCATGATTTTCACGATAGTAGTGCCAGCAGCAACCAGTTCCGCTTCAAAATCATTGATGGCGTCGTAGCGACGCTGCAGTTCGGTTTCATCTGCCCATGCGTGGACACGGTGGATCAGCACATCCTCGTAGTGGGAGCGGTCAAAAACACCGAACATGCCCGCTTCCGGCGCAGCTGGCCGTACTCTCCAGAGGAAATCGTGCGCTTTTTCCTCATCGGTGGGTGCCTTGAACGTTGTCAGCTTCACACCTTGGGGATCCACTGAACCCACCACATGGCCCACGATTCCGCCCTTTCCAGCGGTGTCCATGGCCTGCAGAATCAGCAGAATGGACTTTGTGCCACCAAAGCGACTTTCGGCAAACAGCTGTTCCTGTAACTGCGCAAGCACAGGTGCCCGTGCAGCCAGAGTCTCTGCGCCGTCGGACTTCTTTCCCGAGAACCCGGGAGCCACATTCGTGGGCTGCCCTGCCAGGACGAATCCCGGCCCAACCCGCAGTAGTTCGGAAGGGTGGTCGCTAAAGCCGACGGGCAGTGACATGGTGGAGCCTTTCGCTAGGGTTTGTATGTGCTCAGGAACTCTGCAATGCGGCCAATGGCTTCTTCCAAGTCAAGAAGGTTTGGCAAGGTGACAAGGCGGAAGTGGTCAGGACGAACCCAGTTGAAGGCGGTGCCGTGTGAAATCAGAATTTTTTGTGATTCCAGCAAATCCAAGGCGAACTTCTCATCACTCTTGATGGGATACGCTTCCGGGTCAAGCTTCGGGAACAGGTACAGTGCTCCCTTTGCCTGGTTGGTGCTGACCCCTGGAATGTCATTGAGCATGCGGTAGGCCAGATCGCGCTGGTCCCGCAGCCGCCCACCCGGCAGGATCAGGTCCTGAATACTCTGGTGACCGCCCAAAGCAGTTTGGATGGCGTGCTGCCCAGGGGCGTTGGCGCACAACCGCATGCTGGCCAGCAGATTGATGCCTTCAAGGTAATTGGCAGCCGACGCTTTCGGTCCCGAGATCGCCAACCAACCGGATCTGTATCCACAAATTCTGTACGCCTTGGACAATCCGCTGAACGTCATGCACAGCACATCGTCGCCGGTGATGGTGGCGGTGTTGATGTGTTCGGCGTCGTCGTACAGGATTTTCTCGTAGATCTCATCCGAGAACACCACCAGATCGTATTTCCTGGCCAAGTCGACCATGCCCTGAACAATGTGTTTTGGGTACACGGCACCGGTGGGGTTGTTGGGGTTGATGATCACCAGTCCCTTGGTCTTGGGGGTGATCTTCGCGGCAAGGTCTTCAAGGTCCGGCCACCACTCGTTGTCTTCATCGCAGAGGTAGTGCACGGGACGCCCGCCAGCCAAGCTCACAGAGGCAGTCCACAGCGGGTAATCGGGGGTTGGAATCAGGACTTCATCGCCGTTGTTCAGCAGCGCCATGAGGGAGAGCGTAATAAGTTCGCTGACGCCGTTGCCTAAATAAACATCATCGACGTGGATGTTCCGGATGCCGCGCGTCTGGTAGTACTGCACCACGGCCGTCCGCGCGGAGAAAATACCACGCGAGTCTGTGTAGCCCTGGGCGTGCGGAAGGTGACGGATCATGTCCACCAGGATCGCGTCCGGGGCTTCAAAGCCGAACGGCGCCGGATTGCCGATATTAAGTTTCAGGATCCGGTGGCCCTCGGACTCCATCTGCTGCGCCCTTTGCAGCAGTGGACCGCGGATGTCATAGAGGACGTTGTGGAGCTTGGTGGACTGGGTGAATTCTGCCATTTACCCAATATGGCACACCGCAGCCGATGTTTGGCTACGCAACGGCCATGCACATGCAGCGCAATGGCTAGGAATGGGCCTTTGTCAGCCCTTGTTGCACCAGCCACGCGCTGGCAGCATCCGTTAC
Organism: Arthrobacter sp.; assembly: GCF_030540645.1. GTDB lineage: Bacteria > Actinomycetota > Actinomycetes > Actinomycetales > Micrococcaceae > Specibacter. The sequence continues at coordinate 15,956 of NZ_JAUNVV010000054.1, read as the reverse complement.
GGCGTCATAATGTCCGTCAAGGGCCAGCCGGTTCAGGTTGCCCAGTTCATCGATGCCCAGTGCGGCACTGACCTTATTGACACCACTTTGCGCAGTGGCTGGCACCTTCCCGGTGGCCACGAGAGGGACAATATTCTGGCTCGGAAACAACTGCTTGGGATCATCAAGCACCACCAGTGAATTGTCTGCGATGGCCGGCGAAGAGGTGTGCATGCTGATCATCTGGGCGTCATCGCGCAACAGCGCCCAAAGGATGCTGTCAGCACTATAGTTGGCGGTGGGCTGCAGCGGCAGATACTTTTTGGGCACGCAGTTGTAGTCGCTGCCGAGTCCGGGCAGTCCATTGGGTTTTGTCATGAACGCCGCCGTGCCGCTCATGATCAGCTTGTCGCACACCTGGCCAATGTCGCTGAGACTCTTGAGCTGATATTTTTCTGCCGTCACGGCTGTCACCACCACGGCATTGCGGTCTTCGGCCTTCGCCGCATCCAACTGGCTGATGCCGGTGGGCAGCGCTGCTTTGAGCGCACTGACCGAGTCAGCAGCCGAACCAACAGCGGGACCTGCCGCAGGGTCGACGCCGGACAGGGCAAGTCGGGAGTACACCGGAATCAGGTCTATGCTGCCGGATTCAAAGCTGGTGACGAGCTGACTGGGCATCACAGGAGTGGGTACGACAGTCGCCTCGACGCCGGCTGCCTTCAACGCCGCGGCATAGACGTGTGCCAGCAGCGCGCCTTCTTGCGGATTGACGCCGTCGGGCACTACGGGCGTGCCGACTTTCAGGGCAGGCTCACTTGGCCCCTGCGAAGCACTGGGGATGTTCACAATGGGTTCGGGCGTGCAGGCAGTGGTTGTGCCCAGCAACATCGCAGCCACACCCAGTGCGGCCATGAGTTTCCGATGCGCCACTGCCTGCTCCTCAAACTTGTTTCCGGTTAGCCCAAATCCTCAACATACGTTACCCCGGTAAGGCCCAGATCGGGTTCTTCGTGGAATTGTACCTGCGTTCCGCCTTGCTCAAGCTCAAGCACCGTGATCTTGTTGCTGCCAGGCTGCAACAGCGGGCCGGGAACGTACAGGGTCACCTGTGGTCCGATCTCCCAGAAGCGTCCCAGCAGGAAGTCGTTGACCCACACCAGCCCTTTTCCAAAGCCAGGCAGGGCAAGATGGGTATCGGCGGCTTGCTCGAGGCGCAGTTCGCCGTGGAACCAGCCTGCCCCGCGAGTCTCCGAGGCCAGCGCTGTGGACTTGGCGCTGTCAGGATTCTGCGCACCGTTTTGCACCACCCCCACTTGCAGCAGTTCGGTGAGCGGCTGTTCCAAGTTGATCGGGCGCTGCTCCCAATGGAAGACGTAACGCTGGTTGATCAGGACGCCGTCGAGGATGCCCTTGCCTTGGCCAAAATTCGGGCCGTAGTTGATGCGGCCCTGGTTTTCCACAAGGATCTCAAGCACGGCAAGCTCACCGGTGCCGGTAACGTTCAAGCCTTCTTGGCAGTTGGCGTCGGTGAGTACGCCCGCGTAGACGTTATCCACCCAAATGTAGGCCCTGTCGTGCAGGCCGCGGATTCTGATGGTCCCTTCGCCCATGGGCAGCACCGCCTGGGCAGTGTAGTGAACGAGGCCACGGTCCAACCCCATCTGCTCAAAGGACATCGGCTTGACACTGCGCACCGGCTCCACTGCCCGGACAAAGTCCAGCAGGGCCGTGCCGCGCTGCATGTCCACGGTACAAGCCGGGATGACAGGTGCCGGGTGCTCCAAGTGGGCGGGAATGGGCGTCAGCTCCCGTCCGGATGCGGTGTGGAAGGCCTCGCGCATGGCGTGAAACTTCTCGGTCAGGCGGCCGTCCTCGGCGATCGGGGCGTCGGAGTCATAGCTTGTAACCGTCGGCTGGATGGAGCCGTCATGGTTGGCCCCCGAAGACAGCCCAAAATTGGTTCCACCATGGGCCATGTAGAGGCAGATCGAGCCACCAAGGTCAAGTATTTTCGTGGCTTCTGCGGACGCATCGGCAGCACTGCGGGTGTGGTGGTCCTCGCTCCAGTGATCAAACCAGCCGTTCCAAAACTCAACGTTGAAGAACGGCTCGCCCGGACGTCGTCGCTCCCAGACGGTGTCCGCATCGTCCCCGCGCGAGCCCAGGGTCGCCGTTGCCCACGTGTCTGGCAGGGCGCCGCCGTCGAGGAAGTAGTCCGTGCCGCCGTCGGCCGTGAACAACATTTCAGTGATGCCCCTGTCCAACAGGGCCTGGCGATTCCAGCGCAGGTATTCCTTGTCGTCGCCATAGCTGCCGTACTCATTTTCAATCTGGACCGCAATCACGGGGCCGCCATGGCAGGCCTGTAGCGGCTCAATGACTGGCAGCAACGTATCGAACCACTTCTCCACCACATCCGTGAACAATGGGTCCGAGGAACGCAGCACCATGTCAGGATTGGAGATGGCCCAGGACGGGAATCCGGCATTGTCCCATTCAGCACAGATGTAGGGGCCAGGCCTGACAATGACGTCCAGGCCTGCATCGCCAGCCATGCTGATGAAGCGGGCGATGTCCCGCCAACCGTTGAAGTCCGGGGCAGCGTCTTCATAAGGCTGGTGGAAGTTCCAGGCAATGTAGGTGTCCAGGGTATTCACACCCATGGCCACAAGCCTGTCAATCCTGTCCTGCCACTGCTCGGGGTGGATACGGAAGTAGTGGACGGCACCGGCAATGATGCGGTGCGGCTCACCGTTCTTGAAAAGCATTCGATCTGCGTAGCTCAGTGCGGAAGTCGCGGCCTCGGTATCCATTGATGCAGCCAGTACTGATGCACCAGGGGCTGCCCCTGACAAGGTCGTGAACTGTGACAACTAGACTCCTACACTAATGTTCCAAAGGAAGAAAGAGAAAACTGTTATGGATAACAATCTTAGGCGAACACCCTCGGTTAAACGAACGAGGATGTAGGTAACAATAGGGGATTCACGGTATGTTACAAGTAAACAAACCTTCTTGCAGCTGGGTTCGCCCAAAAGAAGCGGTGCCTAAACAGGCAAGCGTACCCCATATCCCAAGGAGAGCAATGAGTACCGAGCAGTTCACCCGTGGGCCAGCTATGCGCGATGTTGCCGCAGCAGCCGGAGTCTCAGCACAAACAGTTTCACGGGTGCTCAACGACCATCCCAACGTTCAAGACAGTACCCGGCGTCGCGTCATGGCTGTCATTGAAGAGCTCGGCTACCGGCGCAACAACACCGCCCGCGCCCTGGTCACCGGGAAGTCCCGGACCCTCGGCGTGCTAACGCTGGCAACCAACAATTATTCGCGGTCCTCGCTTGCGCTCGGCATTGAGTTGGGCGCACGCGAAGCCGGTTACACCGTGAACTCAGTCACCTCAAGCCTTAGCGCCACTGCACTGACCGACGCCGTCAGCCGGCTGGTGCATCAAGGCGTGGACGGCATTATCATCGCCGCTCCGCTGCAAGACGCCGCCGAGCAGGTTCGACACATCACCGCACGGATTCCCACCGTCAACACCGACGGCTCCTCCAGCATGGGCGACAGCATGGTGGGTGTTGACCAGGATATTGCCGCGGTTTTGGCGACCAGGCATCTGCTGGACTTGGGCCACAAGACAGTGTGGCATGTGGCTGGGCCCGCAGATTGGTCCGATGCGGCCAGCCGCCTGAACAGCTGGCGCCGAACCTTGAAGGAAGCGGGGAGGGAAGTGCCTCCGGAACTTCACGGTGATTGGAGCCCGGAATCCGGCTACCGCAATGGTCTTATTCTGGCGCGTATGCCAGAGGTCACCGCCATTTTGGTGGCAAGTGATGAGATGGCCTTTGGTGTGCTGCGTGCACTGACTGAACTGGGACGGCGCATCCCCGAGGACGTCTCGGTCGTGGGCATCGATGACATCGATCTGGCCGCATTCTCAAATCCACCACTGACCACCATCCGCCAGTCTTTCGAAGACACGGGCCGCCGTGCCGTGCATCGCCTCGTATCCCAGATTGCACACCCGGAAGAGGCAATGACCCCCGACCTCGTGGCACCCACTCTGGTGATCCGCAGCAGCACCGCTCCCCCACCGCCGGGCAGCTGAAGTTCCGGACGAGCAGTTCAGGTAGCAGGCTGCTGCGCGCCGACTAGAAGCGGGATGCCAAAAATGGGGTCCTGTTGCAAGATGTGTACATCATGGAGTCCCAATGCGGCCAGCTGGAGCTTAAACGCTTCCTGCAAGGCGGGGACATTGCTGCCCATGCCACTGCCCAGCACGATGGGGCCCGGGATATCAAGCTGGCTAGCGACCTTGGCCGCCATGCCAGCCAAGTCTGCGGCAGCCTGCACCACCATGGCACACGCTTCCGCATGCCCTTGCGCTGCCGCGGCAAAGACCACCGGAGACGCGGCAGCCCAGTAACGCCGAGTGGTGTCTTGGTGGAAATGACGAATGAGCTCTCCTGGGTGAGCAAGTCCGCAGTATTCCAACAGGGCTGCCGTGAGTTCATCGGCAGGCTGCCCCGCGTCCATCCGCCGCAGGCTGTGGCGCACTGCTTCCCGGCCCAGCCAGTAGCCACTGCCTTCATCGCCGAGCAGGTATCCCCAGCCGCCGGCCCTGGCTTGTTTCCCTTCAGCGTTGACGCCCCAGGCAGCCGAACCGGTCCCCGCGATGACGGCCACGCCCTCGCTGGCCCCCGATGCCGCAAGCAGCAAGCGGGTGTCATGGACCACGCTCACCTGGACACCAGGAACAAAAGGTGCGATGAGGCTGCGTAGTGCCGCTGCGTCGTCGTCCGTGTCAATACCGCCCGCGCCGGCAAAGACTTCAGTGGCACCGGCGGCCTCCAGCTGGGCAAAAAGCTCCGCCATGTTTTCACGAGCCGTTTCCACACTTACGTTTTGGACATTGGTGCTTCCCACGCTGTGGTCGGAGGTGACGGCGCCGCCGGTCCAGACGATTCCACGGGTTTTGGAGCCGCCAATGTCCAAGCCCACAAAGCGGGCCTGACGTGTCGATACGTTAAGAGGGTCTTTGTCCACGCCTCTAGACTAGTGGCATGTTCAGCACACCCTTAATAGCAGCCCCCATGGCCGGTGGAACGACGACGCCGGAGCTCACCTTGGCAGTCCAAGGCGCCGGAGCTTTTGCTATTGCCGCCGGAGGGTACAAAACCGCGGAACAGTTGCGCGCACACATTGCGCCTCTGCGTGCCAGCGGCCTGGACTTTGGCGTCAACTTGTTTGTCCCCCGTCCTGCCGCGGAGTTGCGAGCGCGTGAGCAGGACGCTTTGTTGGATGCGTACCGCACCGCACTGCTGGCAACGGCTGCCCGGTACGGCGCGGAGCTGCCGCAGGAACTGCCTTCTGCCGAGGATCCGCGTGTGCAGGACTTTTCGGCGGAGAAAATTGCCCTGCTGCTGGCGGATCCGGTTCCAGTGGTCAGCTTTACCTTTGGCTTGGCCCCGGCCAGTGTTGTTGACCAGCTGCACAAGGCAGGCACCCGTGTCCTCGCATCGGTGACAAGCGTTCCAGAGGCACTGGCCGCTGCTGAGACCGGAGTTGATGCCCTGGTGGTTCAGCACACCAACGCCGGCGGCCATACGGCAGCCTTTTTGCCCGTCCCCGCAGCTGGAGATTCCAGCGATCCGGCCAAGAACCGCACACTTCCACAGCTGATTGCGGCGGTGAGTGCAGCTGTGGAATTGCCGCTGGTTGCCGCCGGCGGTGTCAGCGATGCAGCAAACGCGAAGGCCGCTCTTGCTGCCGGCGCGCAGGCGGTGGCCATCGGCACAGCCTTGATCCGCACCCATGAGAGTGGGGCCAGGTCGCTGCACAAGGACGCACTGGCCGATCCCGCCTATACCCGCACAACCCTGACAAGGGCCTTTACGGGAAAGCTCGCCCGCGCATTGGAGAACGACTTCGTCCGCACCTTTACGCAGGCGGCCCCCGAAGCGTATCCGGAAGTACACTTCCTCACGGCGCCGCTGCGGGCAGCTGCCGCGGCAGCCGCAGATCCACAGTCCCTCAACCTATGGGCCGGCACCGGCTGGAAATCCGCCCAGGCAGCTCCGGCTGCAGACGTGGTGCAGGCATTCCTCCGCGAACTCTAAACTCCTACAGATCAAATATTCGGTAATTTGCTAGAATTGCGAACGAACGCATACAGCACTTGGCAGTATTACGACGAAATTCAGGACTCTTGGAGGGCCTCATGGCAACACCGGCGAAGAACGTTCGACGCGAGCAAGCACAAGGTAACCTGTCAACCGAGGTGCTGGACGCCGTCGACCGCCAGATCATCGACACACTGCTAGCTGATGCCCGCATCACGAACCGGGACCTCGCCGACGCCGTCGGGATCGCACCGTCAACGGCACTGATGCGAACCCGTGCTCTCATGGAACGCGGAACGATTGAAGGCTTTGAGGCAAAACTGAACCTCACCTCGATCGGCCGCGCCGTGCAGGCCCTCATCGCTGTGCGGCTGCGCGCCCACGACAGGGACCAGATCGATGCCTTCACGTCCCGGGTACCGCTGTTGCCCGAGGTGCTTTCCACGTTCCACACCTCCGGTTCGGTGGACTACCTGCTCCATATTGCCGTCCGCGACACCGATGCATTGCGTGACTGGGTGCTGGACAACCTGACGACCGACCCTGTGGTGGGTCATACCGAAACCACCCTCGTCTTCAAGCATATTCCGGGGCACACGGGACCAATCGGCTGACCCTGCACGCATTGTCCTACCTCCCTCGCCCATAATAGGCAGGTGACCATCATTGATAATGCCGTCTATGTTGACGGCAAACGCTTCGCCAATCCCGACAGCCTCGATCAAACCTATGAGGTGATGGATTCCTGCCACGGCATGGCGTGGATAGGCATGTTCCGGCCGGATGCTGACGAAATGCGTTCGCTCGCATCCGAGTTTTCACTCCACGAGTTAGCCGTGGAAGATGCCATCAAGGCCCATCAGCGGCCCAAGCTGGAACGTTACGACGACGTCCTGTTCACTGTGCTGCGCCCGGCCCGCTACGACGATGAGAGTGAGACAGTGGAATTTGGCGAACTGCACGTTTTCACCGGTCCGGACTTTGTCGTCACCATCCGCCATGCCGAGACCCCCGGCCTGGGCTCAACCCGGACACGTCTGGAAGCTGACCCGGAACTCCTGGCGCTGGGCCCTGAAGCGGTACTTTACGCCATCATGGATCAGGTGGTGGACGACTACCAGCCGGTGATCCTTGGCTTGGAAAATGACATTGACGAGATCGAAGACCAGCTTTTCGCCGGCGAGCCGCACGTCTCACTGCGCATCTATCAGCTATCCCGTGAAGTCATCCAGTTCCAGCGCGCGATCCATCCTTTGCAGGACATCCTGCAACAGCTCAAGGCCGGCTTTGAAAAATTCCGTGCAAACGTTGAACTGGAGCGGCGTTTAAGGGACGTGGAAGACCATGTTGAAACTGTCACGGCGAAGGCGGACTCCTTCCGCCAGCTGTTGCAAAATGCGCTGACAGTTGACGGCACACTGACCACGAACCGGCAAAATGAGGCCGCTGCCGCGGAGAACGAGCAAGTAAAGAAAATCTCCTCCTGGGCAGCCATCATCTTCGCCCCGTCCTTTGTGGGATCCATTTACGGCATGAACTTTGACATCATGCCTGAACTCCACTGGGCGTACGGATACCCCTTCGCCTTGACATTGATGTTCCTGGTGGGCCTTGTCATGTATGTGATCTTCAAGAAGAAGGGCTGGATCTAAGACCACGCGGTCCCAGGCTACGTTCTTGCCAGTGCGGCAATGTCCTCAAGGAATTCTGCCGCCACGGCGTCGCTGACCGTGGCCCTCGTCTCCGCGACGGTTTCCAAGTAGTCGGCCGTTTCCGGGCCACTGCGTGTGGTGAGCTGATCGTCGTCGTACACGGCCTTCTCCAAGGCGCGCTGGGAGGCGCTGCGGGCAGCAAACTCAATGTCGGCCGGTGAGAAGCCGGCACTGGCCTCCACGAGCATTTGAACGTCGATTTGCCCGGCGACTGTGGCTGGAATGAACCGCTGCCACATGGCAGCGCGGGCCTGCTCGTCGGGCAGCCCGATCGGGATGACATAGTCGAAGCGGCCGTGGCGCAGAAAAGCGGAATCCAGAGACCGGATGAAGTTCGTGGCACAGACCAGGATTCGCCCGGGCTGGTCGCGGAAGGCCGGGATGATCTTGAGCAGCTCATTGGTGACGCCCTGCATCGGGGAGGGCGGCTCCCCCGAACGTTGCGACGCGATCTCCTCCACCTCGTCGATGAACACCACAGCGTGCTCCAACTCCGCGATGTCCAGGAAGGTTTGGCGCAGGGCTCCGGCGAGTCCACCGGGATCCCCTGCCAGCCTCGACGGGAACACCTCCACAAACGGCCACTCCAGCCTGGAAGCGATGGCCTTGGCAAAGGTGGTCTTGCCCGTGCCGGGCGGACCAAACAGGACGACGGCGCGCGGCGGCACTACACCAAACTCTTCAGCCAGTTCCGACTTGGCCAGAGGCAGGACCAAACGGCGCTCCAGCAGTTCCTTTTCAGCGCTCATTCCCGCGACGCGGTCCCAGAGGTCCCGTGGCAGGATTCTGCCGCCAAGGTCCTCAAGCGCACCGCGTTCAGCGCGCTGTACGGGGATGCGCCGTTCAAAGTAGCGAAGGTTCTTTTTCACGACGAAACCCCGGTTGCTGAAAGCTTCAACGCGGGTTTCTGTCTCCGGCATGAGTGCGGAAAGCTTGTTCAGTCTGTAGCTGGCCATGCGGCGTTCGACGGCGGCCAGCAGCAACGTGCCTATCCCGCGGCCGCGGAAGGAGGGGCGGGTGGCAAGAAAAACGATCCAGCCCTGGTCGTGCGCTGCACGCCCCACGGCGGCTCCGACAATTTCCTCACCTTGGACCGCCACCACGGCATGGTCCTTTTCACAAGATGCCAGCACTTCGGAAAGGTCATAGACCGGTTCGACGCCGTCTTCGCGCAGAGCCTGCCACAGCTGAAGAATGCCCTCAACGTCTTGTGCATGAAAATCGCGAATAACCCATGTCGTCATAAAACTGCCGCTCCTTTGCGTTGGCCACTGCCCGCATCATGGCACAGCAACGCCTGTGTGTTCCACTTCACGGCCAATTTGGAAACATTTAGGACCTTGCCAGCGCTGTAAGACACGAAGAACGTTCACTGGAGTTAGAGAAAGCTGATCACATGAGCCTTGACGTTGCCACCGAACCGGACATTCACCATGAACTCATTGTTGACAAGGAAGCTGCGGCAGCATTGTTCCTTGAGGCCCGCACCGCCAACAACTGGGCGGATGGGGAGATAGCCGAGGAAACCCTCCAGGCCGTTTATGCATTGACCAGGATGGGCCCGACTGCCATGAACATCCAGCCGCTGCGCATCACGTGGGTCCGCTCGCCTGAAGCCCGTGGCCGCCTGGCCGTGCACATGAACGACGGAAACCGGGCCAAAACCCTCGCCGCACCCATGGTTGCCGTGTTGAGCTACACCCCCGAATGGCATGAACTGCTCCCCACCACGGCACCGCACATGTCCTCAATGGTGCCGACTTTTGAGTCGAACCCCGACGCCCGCAAGCTCATGGCCGTGAACAACGCCCACCTGCAAGCGGGATATTTCATCATGGCCGCCCGTGCCGCAGGACTGGCGGCCGGGCCTATGACCGGCTTCGATGCTGCGGGACTCGACTGTGAGTTCAACGCTGACTCCGACAGTAAATCCTTCATGGTGGTAAACCTTGGGCGCCCTAGCGATGTTATCGATCGCCCACGCCTTCCCCGGCTTGAATACGATGCGGCAACCGTAACCTTGTAAGAATTGTTTACAGCGTTTCGGGCTGCCCGGACTGCTCGGCCAGCAGGTGCGCCGCTTCTAATTTTCATGGAGGCGGCGCATTGTATTCGGCAAATATGCCTAGATGGCGGCGCTTCAACGTGCGGCATGTATCTGCCCGGCTGACACATTTTCAGCCGCTGGTGCCAGTGTTGCAGCCGGTCGCGCCCCACGCACGCCGTTTTGGACCACCCCCTGGCACGTAATACCGTCCGAGCGCCTTTCCTTCCTTTTCTGATATGGATAACATCACCCTTGTGTGATTTGTGTCTCCCGTTTCAGCAAAGGATGAATACGTGCGTTCCATGTGGAAGAAAACATTAGCGATGGCGGTGGTGACCCCTGCCATGCTGCTAACCATGGCGGCGCCGCCCGTGGTGGCGGCTCCCGGCGACTCCGCGTCGACCAATCTTGCCTTGGCCTCGGCCGGGGCAACCGTCACCGCCTCCGGCAATGAGTCCGCCACCAGCAATGGTGCCGACCTGGCCATTGACGGTAGTGGAACCACCCGGTGGTCCTCGGATCATGCCGACGATGCACAGCTGACAGTGAAGCTGGCCAAGCCGGCGGTCATCGACAAGATCGTCATCAAATGGGAAGCCGCCTGTGCCGCCCAGTACAAGCTGCAGGTCTCAACAGACGGGGTTTCCTTTGTGGATGCCACGGACGTTATTTCCCGTGCCAACTGCGCTCCGGAAACCCCCGACACCCAGACCATCGCTGCGGCTTTGGCTGGCAGTAAATACCAGTATGTGCGCATGCAGGGCGTGAACAGGACGCCCATTGCTGGCACCAAATGGGGCATCTCACTGTTTGAAATGGAAGTTTGGGGCGTCCCGGCTGCTGCCGGCCAAAACGTTGCGCTGGCCTCAGCCGGCGCAACGGTGAGCTCCTCCGGCCAGGAAGTCGCAGGCCAGTGGGGTCCCGCCCTTGTCATTGACGGCGACACGGATGCCACCAAGCCCAACGCCCAGCAGTCCCGCTGGTCCTCTAACACGGCTGACAATGCCCACATCACCGTCAAGTTGGCTGCGCCGACCGTCATTGACCATGTAGCCATCGTCTGGGAAAAGGCGTGCGCCGCCAAGTACAAGCTGCAGATCTCAACCAACGGAACGGACTTCGTCGACGCCACAGGCGAGATCGCACCCACCTGCAACACGCGCGACGTGCAGAAACTCAACGCCAGCGTTGCTGGCAGCGCCTACCAGTACGTTCGCATGCAGGGTATCGACCGCACGCCGATCGACGGCAAAAAATATGGCATCTCCCTGTGGGAATTCGAAGTGTGGGACGGCGAAGAAGCCACCACACCAACCCCTGCTGCCGAGCCCATCAACTTGATCCCGCTGCCGGTCAACATGGAAACCCCGGATGAGGCACCCTTCAATCTTGGGGCAGGCTCGCGCATCGTGGCCAACACCGCCGCCAGCAAGACGAGTGCCAGCTTCCTCGCCAATATCTTGCGCACCTCCACTGGCCTTGAACTGCCCGTAGTGGACGGCACAACGGGCGACGCGGACGACATCGTGTTGCTTCAAACCCCTGGCGAAATCCCCAATTTGGGGGCTCAGCTTCAGGAAGAGGCCTACACGCTTAGCGTCGACGCACTCACGGGTGCCAAGGTCACCGCGGCGACCGATGACGGTATCTTCAACGGCATCCAGACCCTGCGCCAACTTTTCCCGGCGTTCATTGAGTCAAAAACCAAGGTCAACGCCAACTGGTCTGCTCCAGCCGTGGAAATCTCCGACGCTCCGCGTTTTGACAAGCGAGGCATGATGCTTGACGTAGCCCGCGACTTCAAGACCCCTGCCGAAGTCAAGGCCATTATCGATTCCCTGGCTGCCTACAAGATCTCCACTTTACACATGCACCTTGCCGACGATCAGGGCTGGCGCATCCAGATCACCAACGACGGCAAAAAAGCCGGCGATGACATTGACTACAACCTTCTGACTGAGGTCGGTGGCAAATCGGCCATGACCCAGTTCAACCGCACCTATATGGACCACCTCGGCTACACGGGCTTCTATACCCAGGACGAATACAAGGACTTGGTGGCCTATGCCGCCGAACGCCACATTGAAGTCATCCCGGAAATCGACGTTCCGGGGCACACCTCGGCCATCCTGCACTCAATTCCCCAGCTGAACACTGCCGGCACCAAGCCGAGCGTTGATGAATGGGGAGTAGTTCCCGCGGATGGTACCGGCAATGTAGGAACGTCCACCTTGGATGTCAAAGCACCGCAGACGTGGACGTTCCTTGAGCACGTTTTCGGACAGATTGCGGACATGACACCCAGCAATTACATCCACATTGGCGGCGATGAGTCCCATGTAACGGGACACGACAACTATGTCGAGTTCATCACCAAGACGGTGAAAATCATCCACGACCTGAACAAGAAGCCCATCGGCTGGAACGAGGTCGCCATCGGCGGGCTCGAAGAAGGCGACGGCATTCAGTACTGGGTTGGCGGGACCGAGGACACGCTGAAGGCCATCCAGGACAAGGGCGCCAAGCTCATGGTCTCCAATGGCTCCACGGCGTATCTGGACATGAAGTACAACTCGAAGACCCCGATTGGCCTGACCTGGGCCGGAATGGGCGACTTCCCCACGTATTACAACTGGAACCCAGCTGCAGTGGTTCAGGACGCCGGGGTCAACCTTCCCGACTCAGACATCCTTGGTGTTGAGGCCCCGCAGTGGTCCGAGACGATCCGCGGCGGAGAGCAAGCCGAATTCATGATCTTCCCACGCGTGATCTCCTTTGCCGAAATTGGCTGGACTCCTCAGGCGCAGCGCAATGTCACTGACTTCAAGGTCCGCATGGCAGGCATGGGCACGCGCATGCTGGCCAATGGCACCAATTTCTATGACGGCAACGAAGCCAAGTGGAACTCCGCGCTGGCAGGTCTGCCCGTGGCTGTCTCCCCCGGCAAGGCTCTGAACCTCAATGTTGGACAGCTGGCAGCACCTGGCACGAAGGCATCGGCCGATGGCTCCTCTATTGCCGTTGACTCGGTTGACGACGCCGACGGCGTGAGCGCCTCGAGCATCGTGGGCAATCTTGGTGCGAGCATCAACTGGGGTGATGGTACAGCCGCCACCGCTGCAACTTTCGTTGCCAACACGGCACGCAACCACATGTCCTCCGGCAGCCTGTACCAGTTGCAGGGAACCCACAGCTACGCCACAGCAGGAAACTACACAGGGACCTTGACGGCAACTAACGGAACAACGGCAAAGTTCACCGTGGTTGTTGCTCCCGGCACCGCCGACCCTGAGCTTCCCTACGTTTGGGATTCAGCCCAAACCCCCACGTTGGAAACAACTACCTCCACCGTCCGCGCCGGATACCGGGCATTGACCACCTTGACCGGATTCGTACCCGGCCAGTATGTGACACTCACCCTAGGCGGCAACAAGGTCGGTACTGTCCTTCCCGATGCCGAAGGCAAGGTGACCTTGCAGATGCCGGTTTACCCAAGCACCTACACGGGCAAGAATGCACTCACTGCCACGCAGGGTGAGCGCACGGCCAGCACCACTTTGGATGTGGAGTCAAGTGTGGTTCCACTGCCGAACAAGATCACGCAGAGCGAGATCTCCATCGCCTCGGTCTCGTCCCAGGAACTAGCTGGCGAAACCGCACCGAACGGTCCTGCTGCTGCTCTGCTCGATGGCAAAGTGGACTCCTTCTGGCACACCAAATGGAAAGGTGGCACAGAGGAGTTCCCGCACTCCGTTGTCTTTGACCTGGCCAAGAGCTACTCCGTGACGGGCTTCGAATACACCCAGCGCCAGTCCAACACCAACGGCAAAATCAAGGACTACGAGATCTTTGTCTCCGACAGCCCCACCGACTTTGGCACCAAGGTTGGATCAGGCTCCTTCGCAGACATTGCCCGTCCCCAGGTGGTGACCATTGAAGGAGGCAAGGTTGGCCGCTACGTGAAGCTGGTGGGCCTGAACTCCATCGCTGGCAACAGCTTCGGAGGTGGTGCGGAAGTCAACATTGGCGGCGTCCTCCCGGACGCACCGGTTGAATCCACTCCGACCCTGACGGCACAATCCGGCACCGTCGAAGCTGGCAAGGACCTGTCGGTCTCGCTGAAGGGGTTCCCGGCCAACACTGCGGTAACACTGGCACTGACCCCGGGCGGAACAGCTCTGGGTACTGTCACGACTGATGCCCAAGGTTCGGCCACCAAGTCTGTTACCATCCCCTCGACCGTTGTGGCGGGCGCTTACACGATTTCCGCCACGGCGGGCGGGGCTTCGACCACGCTCAAACTGACGGTGACCGCCGCAGTTCCCCCGACGACGGAACCCACCACGAAGCCGACCACTCCGGCAACCACGGAACCCACCACGGCGCCGACCACCGAGCCGACCACCGGCATCGATGGTGAGGATGCCACAGGTAGCACCAACGTTGGCACAGTTGCGGCAGGCCAGGCAGTGACCATCACCGGACAGAACTTCAAGCCGGGAACCACCGCCACGTTCACGCTGCACTCAACCCCGGTGGAGCTGGGCACCTCCGTCGTTGCAGCTGATGGCACCGTGTCCCTGACAGCGACCGTGCCAGCCAATGTGCCGGCTGGCAAGCACACCGTTGTCATCACCGGCACGGATATTGCAGGGGAAGCCACCGAGGTCAGCATTCCGTTGACGGTGGTCGCTGCCAGCACCACCCAGAGTGGCAGCACCACGGGCAACAGCACGACTTCGGTCATAAGCACCGCGGCCGGCAACGGGGGAGCATCTTCTTCCGATGGGTTGGCCAGCACGGGCTTTAGCCTGCTGCCGCTCGGCTTGGCCGGCGCAGCGCTGGTCCTGCTCGGTGGCTTGGTAGCCCTGCGCAGGTCTTCCCTGAAGGGCGCCCGCCACTAGGGTGCAGCAGTAACTCCAGCACGAACAATGCGGGGGTTTCGGGAGCCGGAAGGCCCCTGCAGCCCCCGCACGTGCGACCACGCACGGAACGCTCCCTCACATCCGAGGGAGCGTTCCGTGCTTAAGCGGTCGGAGCAGAATAGAGGAAAATCCGTATGCCAAGTCCGACTGCTGCGGCACAGTCACCTTGCAAGCAGGCGATTGCCACGTACTGGCGGCGTAAAGTTCCAGCATGATTCTCCCCATTGTTCGGGACCCTCGTCTCGTGAGCATGCGCCGTGGTGGGACGCTCACCGAACCCGACCACCAGCTTCTCGCGGTGTGGGCGGCCGCCTGTGCCGAACATGTGCTGCCTTTGTTCGAGGAGTCGAACCGAGGGGACTCCCGACCTCGTGAGGCGATTGAAGCGGCACGGGCTTGGGCTCGCGGCCAAGCAACGATGATGCACACCCGTGCGATCGGCGGGCATGCCATGGGCGCTGCTCGACCTTTGAGGGGCGCTGCGCGCTTTGCGGCGTACGCAGCGGGCCAAGCTGCCTGCGTTGCTCACGTTCCTGAGCACGACCTCGGTGCCTCTGCCTACTCCATCAAGGCAGTTCAGTCTGCAGCTCCCCGGGAAAAGGAACAAGAGGCAGGCCAGGCTGAGCGCGACTGGCAGCGGCGGCGGATTCCTGACATTCTTCGCGACCTCGTTCTCGAAGACCAAACCCTGACGCGCTGGCCTCACCCACCAGGGGTTCGGAGTTCTCCCAGCTGCATCATCATTCTCACTGGCACTGTTGTCTAAACGTCCAGCTTAGGTCTGCTGACGTGCACGCCGGCCCAAGAGGAAGAAAGTTCCTCCAGTGTCGCTGACTCCAAGCTTCCGCCACGCTCTCTGACGAGAACACAAAAGGGCCCTGTACCACCCATAATCAGGTGGCACAGGGCCCTTTGTGTTTTAGCTATGATCTACTTTTATCTATGACCTGCGTCCGCGGCCTTCACGGCGCAGTCGGAGACCCACAACGGCCCCGCCAACAAGCAGCAGCAGCGCGGCGAAAGACGCTAGGCCGGCTGTGTTGCTGCCGGTGTTTGCCAGATCGCTGTCGGTGTCCGCCGTAGCAGTCACAGTTGCAGCCGGTTTGGTGTCATTCGTCGGCTTCACAGTCGGCTCAGTCGGCTTGACCGTCGGTTCCGCCGTCGGCTC
>NZ_JAUNVV010000053.1:16201-24390 GCF_030540645.1 Arthrobacter sp. | reverse complement strand
GGTTTTGGACACCACAAGTGGCATCTCGGGATGAGGGTGGGCTATTTACGTGCCAGGGCCCAGCACCACTGCCAGGGACAGGCCCAGCTCGGTGGTTTCCGCCACCGCTGGAATATTCAGCAACACACTGAGCGCTTCGGCGTTGGCTTTCTGTTTGATGCCGCTGTAGAAGACCACTGAGGCCGCTTGGGGCGCTCCGGCCCAGTTAGCAGACAGCCCCACTGGCCATCCATCGCTGGTGACACGTCCCGCGTACTGCGCTGCCAAGCCGGGAATACCGGTTGCATTGAATACATCCACTGGAACGTTCTTATCCACTGCGGAAGCTGGTGTGGGCTGCGTCGAGAGCGGCGCACCGCTAGTAGACACACCTACTAATGGCATCGAGGTCGTGTTGAACATCTTGGGCATGATGAAGAACGCCACCAACCCCACGCAGAGTGCCACCACTCCAAAGATCATCAGCGGCATCAATGAGCTCCTGTGCGGTTCCATCAATGCGCGGTGGACGCCGTGGCGGGCCGAATTCTCCTCGACAGCGTCAAATTCATCCCGGGGGTAATTACTCATTGTGCAGTGCTGTCCTTGTGGGTCCGTGGGGGTCTGGGCGCGTCAGTTCCCCAGTCGGCGTGCCGACCGGGCCTGTTGGCGTGACTCACGTAGTCTACGCAGCCTCTTAACCAGCATGGGATCATGAGCCAGCGCGGCTTCCGTGTCGATCAACGCATTGAGCACTTGATAGTAATGGGTGGCGGATAGGTCGAACATGTCACGGATGGCCTGCTCCTTGGCCCCAGCGTATTTCCACCACTGGCGTTCAAGGTCAAGCATTTGCTCGTCACGTTCGCTGAGCCCGTCAGGGGAGTTCGGCACTGCGCCGGGGTCCGCCGGATCCTGCCCGTGCTGAAGCGCGTCGGCCATTAGGGGCCCTCCCTCTACATTTCACCCACACTGGATTTCATGGCAAAATTTCATCCCTGAAGTTCGCCCGTGGCGGCCATGGTCAACAGCCTGCATTGTCCATAATAGAGCCAAATGACAAGCATGTCATTTGGCACCCTCAGTACCCAGCCACCCTCATCCGGGCCTGCCATGGTCCAGAATGGAAACCATGGATAGCAGCCCAGGCCTCTTCGATCTCCCTTCCCCCGAGCCCTGGGACGCCAGGCAATTGCAGGCCTTGGCGCACTTGCGCACCGACCCTTTGGCTCTGATGGCTCCGGACTGGGCCGCCACACTCGCCCCGCTGAAGGAGACCTTGTGCAGCCTTGGAGCCATGCTTTCCACCGAGTACGACGCCGGCACCGGCTTCCTGCCCCCACCCACCCAGGTGCTGCGTGCGTTGGGCACGCCCATGGCGGACATCAAGGTCTTGATCGTGGGCCAAGACCCGTATCCAACACCGGGACACTCGGTGGGCCTCGCCTTTTCGGTGAACAAGGCAACCCGCCCCCTGCCACGCAGTCTGAACAACATTTTCAAGGAACTGCAATCGGATCTCGGCATCGCCCCATCCGCTCATGGCGACTTGAGCGCCTGGGCCAACCAGGGGGTGCTGCTGCTGAACAGAGTGCTGACGGTGGCCCCGGGGGACGCAGGTTCGCACCGGCGTCGCGGGTGGGAAACCGTCACCGAATCCGTCATCACGGCCCTGGCAGCCAGACAACAACCCCTTGTCAGCGTGCTGTGGGGCAAGGACGCCCAACGACTTTCCCCATTGTTGGCGGGCACAGCCGTGATCGAGTCTGCCCACCCCAGCCCGCTGTCCGCTTCGAGGGGCTTCTTCGGCTCCAAACCGTTCAGCCGAGTCAACGAGTCGTTGCGCGCGCAAGGCAGCGCAGCGATCGACTGGTCCCTTCCAGTGGCCTAGACTAGTTAGGACAACCTAACTAGGCGTGCATGGCGCGCCAACCACGTCGGGCCCCTGCCCGGCACCAGGAGCTCATTGTGACTTCAGCCAAGACCGAATCCTCCACCGTTGTGGCACCAGCTGTAAAACCACGCACCCAGTTCACGCTGGATGTCCTGCGCACCGAATGGCTTAGCCCGCACATGGTGCGCGTTGTGGCCGGCGGGCCTGATCTGGCCAAGTTCACGGCCAAGGACGCCACCGACATGTACGTGAAGATCCATTTCCTGCTACCGGACGTGGTCTACCCGGAGCCCGTTGATGTGTTTGCACTGCGCGAGACCATGCCGCGCGAGCACTGGCCAGTGACCCGCACGTACACGGTGCGCTGGATTGATCTGGAGGCCCAGGAAATGGCCATCGACTTCGTTGTCCATGGCGAGGCCGGGTTGGCCGGGCCGTGGGCAGCGGCTGCTGCTCCGGGAGACCGGATCATTTTCTCCGGCCCCGGCGGTGCCTACAAGCCGAATCCCGATGCAGACTGGCACCTCCTCATTGGCGACGCCTCCGCACTGCCGGCCATTGCCGCCGCTCTTGAGGCTCTGCCGGCAACTGCCCGCGGTCAGGTGTATCTTGACCTGGAGACGGCCGCGGACATTCAGCCACTTGACAAGCCCGACGGCGTGGAGCTCACCTGGGTATTCCGCAACGGACTATCCCGAGCTGGGAGCACCATATTGCGGGATGCCGTCGCGAATGGTCCATGGCCTTCCGGGACGGTTGACGCCTTTGTGCACGGCGAGCGTGAATGCATGAAAGGGCTGCGGGACGTGCTTTTCAAGCAGCACGGACTTGAACGCTCACAGGTTTCGATCTCCGGCTACTGGGCATTTGGCCGCACGGAAGACTACTTCCAGGCTGAGAAGAAGCAGCCCGTCGGTAAAATCCTGTAGTAACCGGCGGATGCGGTACGGGGGCTGCTGTAGCCCCGGTACCGCCACGGCGGCTCTAGCCCAGGCGCCACCGCGGCGGCTCAGCGCCTACGGTTGCTGCGCCGAAGCTTTTGCCCATGGTTTCGGGTGAAGGGACGGGCCATGTTGTCTCCCAGCACCACCCCTGCGGCGACGGCCAGGATGACCACCAGGGCATTGAACAGACCCACAACTCCTGTGACGGAATCATCCGGTGTCAGCGTCATGACGAACATGGCCCGGAAAATAGACAGCCCCACCAGCAAGAAGATGATGGACGGCACGGCCACCACCAGTTGCGGCGCACCGAGCCGCAGCGCAATGACCCGGGACAGAATGCCGATCACGACGGCGGCAACTGCCGGGGCAAACCTGCCGCCAAAGCCCGCTTCCATGCCATAAAAATAGGCAAGGTAGCCCACCAAGGCCACGGCCAGGGTTGGCAGCAGCAACCTGATCGCTGTTTGTTCTGCGATGCAAATGGCCACCGTGGCGACGGCAACCAGCAGCAGTACCCAATACAGCGGCAGGGCGGCGGCGATGGGTTCGGCCACATTCAGTCGCGCCATCCCCAGCATGGCACTGGCAACCAAGGCCACGGAGATGCCCGCCACTATGGCACCAAACGTCAAGAACGCTGACAGGAAACGGCCAGAGGCAGAAACCGGGAACCCGTTGATGGCATCCTGCACAGCCGAGACCAGCCGGCCGGAGGGCAGCATCAACAAGATGCCGCCCGCCACCACAATGGACGGGCTCAGCGGCACATGCAACATGAAGCACAGCAACGCCAGCACGGTGATGATGAAGGAACTGATGGCCGTGACAAAGAAGTCCGGCACACGCCATTTGCCCAGTACACGTGCCACCTGACCCGCCAGCAAAATGGTCAAAAAACTAACAACGGCGCCAAGGACCGAGCCCCCAATGACACCAACCACGGCAGCGGCAAACACGGCTTCAGCCATGGCCACCATCCAACGAGGAAACGGCTTGGGCTTCTTCGTGATCACATCAAGGCGCCGTGACGCTTCATCGCGTGAGACTCCACCACCGGCAATCTCCGTCACCAGTTCGTGGACTTCCACCAGGCCCGCGTAGTTGTTGGTCCAGGAGCGGACAACCCGCAAAAGAGTGATGGGCACCGCCTCCCGGGGCGCGTAGTTGATGACCACCGACTGGTTCGTGATGTCAACTTCAATATTGCGCAGCCCCAGGGCCGCCGTAACGGCGATGATGCTGCTTTCAACTTCCAAGGCACCTGCGCCATACCGGAACATGGTCTCAGCCAGCCGGAGCGCAAAGTCAATGGTCTTCCGTGCCGACTCCTCGGCCTTGCCCACCTGGATCGTGAAGTTGGCGTACGGAGTTCCGGCCAGCCTGTCAACAATGTTCATCGGAGCCGTGGGAGGGGCCTCCCCCTGCACGAGCTTTCTCAGCACGGACCGGGCTGCCTTGTTGGTCCGCGCAGGGGACACCACAGGGATCAGACCGGCGGCAGGTGCAGGCCCCGACCCCGCTGTGCCTGGCCGCGCACCATTGGACAGTGCTGACTTGCCAGTGGACAGTGCTGACTTGGACGGCACCGGCTTGTAAGTCGCTGGCTTCGTAGACGCGGCCTTGGAGGGCGCTGGCTTGAAGGGGGCCTTCTTCGCTGACGCCGGTTTCGTTGGAACCGGCATGGCCTGCACACGGCTTGCAGGGGCAGGGCCGGAAGGTTTCGTGTCTGTTTGACCGTGGCCGGGCACGTTGTGGTCCCGGCTGTTGGGATGGTTGGTCATTGATGCTCCCTGTGGCCTAGTCCCGGCGCCGGTGGCAGGATCTGCTGCCGTCGTGCGCCGTTGAAGTGTTTAGTAGAACTGCTTTCCGGTCCGGCGTGTGTACAACTGTCTGAACACGCGCTCCCCCGCTCTCGACCACAATTTATATCGCACCGGGCTGAGTACAAGGTCGTAGCAGCCTACAAAATCCGTGACCGTCTTGGTGAAGCTCGTTTTGAACAGGCCCAGCCCGTGGTGCGGATGGGTGGGGTCTTTGAGCCGGTCGGCTGGAGGTGTGCCGCAGAAGTCATACTCCACAGCCCCCAGTTCCTTCATGTCATTGATGGCCACCCACTGAACAAGGTGTGAGTCGCCATACTGTGAACGCTTTTGCAGCGATCCGCCGTCCTTATAGGTGGCTTTGGACCCGTAGTTGATGACGAACGCCCCCACCGAAGCGACCCCGTCCTCGTAGACGAAGTAGAAGTGCCCTTGGCCGCGGCTGGCGAACTCGGTCCAGAACTGGCGGTAGTAATTAAAATCACGAACTTGGTTGGTGGATTTCGCTGCAATGGTGCCCACCATCAGCTCATACATGGTGCGCATGGTCGCGTCGGTGGCTTCCATCCGCACCACCTCAACCTCTTCACGAATAGCCCGGCGGACGGCGTTTCGACCGCGGGAGTGAAGTTTGCGCAGCAGTTCGTTGGCCGCCGGGGAGATATCCAACAAGGCGGTGTGGTCATTGGGCTGCAGGTCTGGAACCTTGAGCAGCCCGGCACCGCGCAAGATCGCATGGGCTTCCTCACCGGCAATGACGTCCGGTTCAATCTTGACGGCGAAGACGTTCAGCTTCGCCCGCTTGACGAAGTCCCGCACCGCCTCGAGCATGGCGGGAATCTCACCCACGTTGGCGACGTCCGGGCCTTTGATGAAGTACCAGAGCCTGCCGAGCACCGGGAAGGACTTTTCCAAGACCAGGTTGTAGCTGGTGTAGTCGGGGCCCTCGAAGGCGATGAACTGAGTGTCCCAGCCGTAATTTCCCTTAACCGCGGCAAACGCTGCTGACTGCAGCAAATTACCACCGTTGGGGTTGGCGGTGACCAGCGAGTCCCATCGATCGATCTCGGCGGCAGTGGCAAATCGGGCAGTGAATTCTGACAAGTGACCCTCAAATAAGTCGGCAGGTGGTTGCACGTTTCAGTGTACCGGGGAAGAATCTCACAGCCGACTCCCAGAACCTCACCAGCCAACGGCCCAGTCCCGCGCGCACCATAAAATCCGTACGGTCGCCATCAAGGGGGCCACGGCGAATGGAACCGATCATGGGTGTGGTGTCCCGAAGCGTAGGAAATGCGTTTCGCAACAAAATTAGAACGAGCGCCGTCGTGGTCATTTTGGCCGTGGCCATTGCCTTGGCCCTCTCCATGCTGGTGGCAAACCAGGGCGTTGGCAGCAAGGTCGACTCGTTGAAGGCCTCGGTGGGCAACAGCCTGACCATCAACCCGGCAGGTTCGCGCGGCGGCCTCGGCGGCGGACAGCCATTGACGACGGCGGACCTCACCAAAGCCGCCGCCGTCACCCACGTGGACAGTGCCACCGGGACGCTGGCCGTGCGGCTGGGCAATTCCGCAGCCACCACCACCTCGCAGACCGGCGGCTCCACGGCGGCATCAGGCAATGCTGCGCCGTCCGGAGCGGGTGGACGGTTTGGCACCAGCGGCACCACGAGCCTGGTATCCGCCGTGGCTCCGGGCCAGCTGGGCCAGCGCAACAACAGCAACGGCAACAGCACCGGCGGTTCCGGCAGTTCCAGCTCCGGTTCAACGGCCGCCCGCCCGGCGTTTAGCATTCCCATCCAGGCCACGGGCGTCTCCACCTCAACCACGGCCACGGGGACTGCCCTCAACCTCACCTCGGGGAAGGCGCTGAGCGACTTCGCAGCCACATCAACGCAGTCTCTGGTGGGAACCACTCTTGCCACCAAGAACAATCTGAAGGTGGGCTCCACCTACACCGTGCAGGACCGGACCATGACGGTCACCGGCATCTTTGACTCCGGAACGGCCTTCGATAACAACGCCGTTTATCTGCCGCTGGCAGCCACCCAGACCTTGACCGGCCAGGACGGCCAGCTGAGCAGCATCTCGGTGATGGTGGACAGTATTGACAACGTTGCAGCCACGCAGACTGCGCTGACAAGCACGCTGGGCGCCACCAATGTGGATGTGACGAGCGGCTCCGCAAATCTGCAGTCGGCCATCACGTCCTTGGGCACGGTGGCGAACATTTCCCTCATTGCCTACATCGCCTCACTCATAGCAGCCGGACTCATTGTGCTGCTGATCATGATCATGGTGGTCCGTGAACGCCGCCGCGAAATTGGCGTGCTGAAGGCCATCGGCGCTTCCAGCGGCACCATCGGCGCACAGTTCACCGTCGAGGCCCTCGTCCTGGTCGTCATGGGTTCGGTGGTGGGTGCCGTCATTGCGGCCTTTGCCAGCAACCCCATCGCCAATGCCCTCGTGTCCGGCAACACCTCAAGCTCAACCGCGGCTGCGGGCCGGGGGCCGGGTGCCGGGGGAGGCGGATTCGGAGGAGGCGGCGGTGGTGGCTTTGAACGCGCACGTGGCGCTTTCGCCGGTGCCGGTCAGCTCATCGGCACCATCAGCACCTCCGTCGGCTGGCAGACGCTGGCCTTTGGAGTCCTGGGCATCTTGTTGATCGCCGTTCTCGGCGCGTTGATTCCAGCCCTTCTAACAGCAAAAGTCCGTCCCATCGAAGTACTGCGGGGAGAATAAGCCATGTTGACCGTCACCGACGTCGTCAAGACGTTCAAATCAGGAGACCAGACCATCAAGCCGGTGAACGGAGTCACTTTCTGCCTTGAGCAGGGCACCTTCGCCGCCGTCCTCGGCAAGAGCGGCAGCGGCAAAAGCACGCTGCTTTCACTCCTCGGGGCGCTGGACAAGGCCACCTCGGGCGACGTGGTGGTGGACGGGGTGAATATTTCCACCCTTCCGGACAGGAAGTTGACGGCCTACCGCCGCGACGACATTGGTTTTGTGTTTCAGGCTTACCACCTGATCCCCAACCTGTCCGCGCGGGAAAATGTGATGCTGCCCATGGAATTCGCCGGCGTGCCGCACAAGGAACGGGCCGCCCGTGCCGCCGAACTGCTCACCCAGGTGGGCCTCGGCGCGGAAATGCATTCACGCAAGGCCAACAAGCTCTCCGGCGGTATGCAGCAGCGGGTGGCCATCGCCCGGGCACTGGCCAACAACCCCAAGCTCATCCTGGCCGACGAGCCGACAGGGAACCTCGATGATGAAACCGGCGAGCTCATCATCGACCTGCTGCGCAAACTCGCCCACGAGAAGAAAACCACCATCCTCGTTGTCACCCACGACCACGCCCTGGCGACTCGCACGGACAGGCGGTTCCGCCTTGCCCGCGGCCAGCTCACCGAAGACGGCGTCCAAGCCGCCTAAGGAACACTGAAAGCAAGTACTGTCCCAGAGCGCAATGATGCCGTTGTGGTGATCGGACCCCCCCCAAAACCGGGGCCCAGCACACAAACACACAAAAAATTGGGGGGGGGGGATGGGT
>NZ_JAUNVV010000053.1:0-16191 GCF_030540645.1 Arthrobacter sp. | reverse complement strand
GACTAGTACGTGCCCTGGCCCGTCGGGGTGGGGTGTGGTGTGCGGCCCCCTGCACCCGGGGGGCCCACCCCCCACAACGGCATCAAGAGTTGCGGCGGCTATTGCCTGCAATGGCGCGCGTTGCCTACTTGCCTGACAGCACGGCCGACGAGTTTGCGCTTTCGGAAGTGACGGCGTCGTGCGTCATGTCTTCCTCAAACTCTGCCATCTGCCCGGGGGCGACGTCGACGATCGTTTCGCGGTCGATCTTGGTCTCCAGGGCCACTTCCTTCACGAAGCACAGCACGACGGCGGCCAGCAGGGCCAGCGGGACCATGAACAGGAACAACGGGATCAAGGCCTCATTGTAGGACTCGATGATGAGGAGCTTGATGGGTTCGGGCATGCTGTTCACCAGGTGCGGGGTGAAGGAGCTGGCGCCGCCGCCACCGGTGCCACCGGGGATCTTTTCAGCGATGAGCTGGTACAGGCGGCTGGCGAACATGGCACCAACCACAGCCGAACCGAGCGTGGCACCTACCTGGCGGAAGTAGTTCTGGCCTGCCGTGGCCGTACCCACAAACTTCAGCGGGAACGAGTTCTGCGCAACGAGCGTCAGGATCTGCATGCTGGCACCGAGGCCAATGCCCATGACGCCCAGGTAGACGCAGATGACGTAGATCGGGGTACCGGTGGTGATGGTGGAGAGCAGCAGCAGTGCCACGGCCAGGATCGCGCTTCCCACGATCGGGGCGACCTTATAGCGGCCGGTGGTGGAGACCCGGCGGCCAACAATGACCGAGACAATCAACATGCAAGCCATCATGGGGATCATCAGCATGCCGGATTCAGCAGCAGAGAAGCCCGTGGCCATCTGCAGGTAGGTGGGCATGTAGCCAATGGCGCCGAACATGGCGATGCCTGTCAGCAGGCCGGCAATGGTGGTCAGCACAAAGTTGCGGTTCTTGAACAACAACATGGGCATGACCGGCTCGGAGACACGGTTTTCCACAATGACAAACAGCGTTCCAGTCACGACGGCGGCGACGGCCAGCCAGATGATCTGCGGGGAGTTCCAGTCGTACTGCGAGCCGCCCCACGTGCCGATCAGAACCAGGGCAGTGGTGGCCAGCGCAATGAGCATCATGCCGAAGTAGTCGATCTTGGGACGCGTTGCAAAGACCTTGCGCGGCACGTGCAGCAGGAAGACGGCGGCCGCAATGGCCAGCAGTGCCAGCGGCACGTTCATCCAGAACACCCAGCGCCAGCCCGGACCCTCGGTGAGCCCGCCGCCGATGAGCGGTCCGGCCACGGAGGAGAACGCGAAGACGCCGCCCATGATGCCCATGTACTTGCCGCGTTCGCGGGCCGGGACAACGTCGGCAATGGTGGCCTGCGAGAGGATCATCAAACCGCCGCCGCCAAGGCCCTGTACTACACGGGCGATGATCAGCACGTTCATGTCATTGGCCAAGGCGCCAATGACCGAGCCGACAAGGAAGATCGAGATGGCGAACACGAGCATGGGCTTGCGGCCTAGCAGGTCACCGAGCTTGCCGTAGACGGGCATCATGATGGTGGAGGCCAGGATGAAGGCCGTGATCACCCAGGCCATGTGTTCGACGCCGGAGAGCTCGCCAACAATGGTGGGCAGGGCGCTGGAAAGCACTGTCTGGTTCAGCGATGCCAACAGCATGGTGACCATGAGGCCGGAGAACAGCAGGACGATGTTGCGCTTTTCGCTGCGCTCGGAGTGCCCGGCGGCGGGAGCCGCCGTGGCTTTGGTTTTTATGTCAGTGGAGCTCATAAGGTTGCTTTAATAGTCTCTCTAAAGATTTCAATGGCCTCTTGCACGGCCGGGCTTTGTTCGTTGGTGGATGCACCTGGATCCTTGGCGAAGGCAAACCGCATGACGGTTCCTGCCAGCATCAACAAGGCCAGTGCCGAGTCCCGGCCAGGAGGCAGTCCTGACCAGGATTGTTCCTGTGGCCCATTGGGATAGCGTTCAAGCAGCACACCCTCCACCAATTCCTCACAGGCCCGCAAGTGCGAGACCAGGCTTCTGGCCAGTTCCGGATGCCTTTTCTTCAGAACCGTGCGCCTGTCGGTCAGCGATGCTTCGGGAAACATGGAGCGGATGACGGCGACCATCAGGTGAACCGTCCGGCCAAAGAGATCCCCGGTTCCGCCTGCGCGGAAGTCGGCGATGGTCTCTTCGGAAAGAGTGGGCGCCTGAATGCCCAGAATGGCGTCTTCCTTGGTGGGGAAGTAGTTGAAGAACGTGCGTTTGGAAACTCCTGCTGCGTCTGCGATGGCTTCCACGGTGGTTTTAGCCAAGCCGTGTTCACAGGCAAGGTTGGAGGCCTGGTCGTGAATCAAGGCCCACGTGTCGAGGCGGTTGCGCTCTCGCAAGCTCACTGGAGTTTTCTGCATGACTACAGTTTATGCACTCACGCAAAGATTGCACAAGTGCAATTTTTGCGTTTATGCAATGTTTTAGCTCACATGCCGCTTGTCGGCACGAACAGATTCCTTTAGACCCCGCCTGGCCGTACCCACGTGAACTGCGGCGTCCGCTTGGCCAGGAACGCCGCGACGCCGATTGCGGCATCTTCTCCGACCATCATTTCCCGCTGCCAATACAGGTTCCGCTCATCCAACGCAGCAGCACCGCCGTCACCTTGACCAATGAGGTTGATGAGTTCCTTCTGTGCCCGAACGGAAAGCTGCGAGCGCGCTGCCACATGCCGGGCAAACGCCGCGACGCCGTCCCAAAACGTCGTCTGTGGGAGCACTTTCGTGGCCAGGCCCAGCCGCAGCGCTTCCGTTGCATCCACAAAATCCCCCGTGAACAGTAAATATCTGGCCGTTGCCGGACCCACCAGCTGCACCAGCCGCTTGATCCCCGAGAGGGGGTAGACAATGCCGATTTTGGCGGGTGTGACTCCGTAGATGGCAGCTTCCGAAGCGAGCCGGAGGTCGCAGGCACCGGCGATCTGCCAGCCACCGCCCACGCAGTAGCCGTCGATGGCTGCGATGGTCGGTTTAGGGAACCGGGCCAGCGCTTCCTCTGCCACGGTAATGTCTCCCCCGGCACCTCCCCCGGTCCCTTCCTCCGCACCTTCCCCGTCACCTTCCACGGCCCCTTCCTCCGGGGCCCGGTGGCGCAAGATCGCCTGCACCGAGGCGATGTCGGCCCCTGCGGAGAAGTGGCCACCGGCCCCGCGTACCACCACGACCTTCACGGTGTCGTCATCGGCCAACTCGGCAAGCAGCCCCGGAAGTAGTTGCCACATGGGCTGCGTCAGGGCGTTGCGCATGGATGGGTTGTCCAGGACAAGATACGCCACCGGCCCGCTGTGCGAGACCGTTACCGTGCCCGCCCCCCGCTCAGCCACGGCGGTCCCCTCCCCCGGCGCCACCCGAAGTTGTATCCGACGCGTCGCCCAAGGTCGTATCCGCAGTGCCACCCGAGGTGCCGACGGGCGCGGCGGGGGTGCCGGCGTCGTACACCACCCCTGCCTCTACCAAGCCGGCGATTTGTTCGGCGCTGAGCCCCAGCCCGTCCAAAATCGCCAGCGTGTCCTGGCCCAGCGCCGGAGGGGCCTTCGCCACCTGCGGAGCTTGGCCGTTGATTGAGACGGGCCCGCGCAGCAGCGGCAGGGCGGAGCCGTCGCTGCGGTGGACGGTTTGCACCATCCCCAGGTGCTTGACCTGGGGATCCGCGAAGGCCTGTGCGTAGTTGTAGATGGGCCCGGCCGGGATGCCCGCCGTTTTGAGCCGGTCCAGCCACTGTGCAGCAGTATGCCCTGCCAGTAGCCCGTCGATGCGCACGCGCAGTTCCTCCCGGTGTACGGTGCGCAGCCTGCTCGTGGCATAGTCGGGGTGCTCTGCCAGCTCCGGGGTCCCGAGTAGTTCGCACAGCTGCACCCATTGCTTTTCACTGCCCACGGCCATGATGAGCGGGATGTCGCCAGTCTGGAACACGCCGTACGGGGACAGCACCGGGTGGTTGTTGCCGTGCGGCACGGGCACCTCCCCCGTACTGAGGAACTGCTGACCCTGGAAGGCGGACAGCGAAAGCCCCGTCTCCAACAACGACGCCGAGACCGCGCTCCCAGCCCCGCCCTCCTTCCGTCCGGCCAGGGCTGTGGCAATGCCGAAGGCCGTGTAGACGCCGGTGACGAGGTCCACGATGGGCACGCCCACCCTGTACATGTGCTCGGCGTCCAGGCCGGTGACGGACATGAGCCCTGACATGCCTTGGGCCACCTGGTCAAGGCCGGCCGCACTGCTCAGCGGCCCCGTGGCGCCAAAGCCGGTGACCGAGGCAATGATCAAGCCGGGCTTGGCAACACGCAGCAACTCAGGGTCCAGTCCTGTGGAGGCCAGCACGCCGGGGCGGAAGTTTTCAATCAACACATCGCTTGCCACGGCAAGGTCCCACAGCAGCTGCTTACCAGCCGGTGAATAAAAATCCACTGCCACTGAGCTTTTTCCACGGTTCACAGAGTCGAAATACAGCGAGTGGTCGCCGTCAAAAGGTGCCCAACTGCGGGAGGAATCCCCACCCTTGATGCTCTCCACCTTCGTCACTTCAGCACCCATGTCGCTGAGCAGCGAGGCTGCGTAGGGGCCTGCGAGCGCGCGGGAGAGATCCATGACCTTGATGCCGGACAGCGGCAGATCCTGCCCGGAAGGCACCTGCTCAGGCAGACTCGACTCAGC
The DNA here is from genome assembly GCF_030540645.1 of Arthrobacter sp. Classification (GTDB taxonomy): domain Bacteria; phylum Actinomycetota; class Actinomycetes; order Actinomycetales; family Micrococcaceae; genus Specibacter. The sequence goes on along the minus strand of NZ_JAUNVV010000053.1, from coordinate 11,484 downwards.
CACGCGGGCCACCAGCGCCGGGGAGACGCAGCTTGACGTTGATTTGCTTCGTCTGTGTGAAGCCGGCCAGCATGCCTTCAAGGGAGACTTCCCGGCCAATGCCACTTTGCTTGTACCCGCCGTAGGACTGCCCCGGCACCTGCCCGCCGCCTTGGTTGACCTGCACCCAGCCAGCTTCGATGCGGTGCGCGGTGGTCAGCGCCTCATCCAGGTTGTGACTGAATACATATGCGGCCAGCCCGTAGTTGGTGTCGTTGGCCATGTCCACGACTTCATCGACGCCGCGCCACGGAATGGCCAGCAGGACCGGGCCAAATATCTCCTCCCGGGCAATCCTGAACTCATTTTTCGCCCCGGTAAACAGGGTGGGCAGGTGGTAGTACCCTTCCGTCAACGGGCCCGACGCCGGTTCCTCCCCTCCGATCACCGCCGCCATCCCTGCGGTGCTGCGGCCTTCCTGCAGGAATCCGCTGATGGCTGTGTGCTGCTTGGCGTTGATGACGGCGCCGATGTCCGAGGATTCCTCCAGCGGGTCCCCCACCTTCATGGCGCCCAGCTTCGTGCTGAGCGTGCCCACCAGATCGTCAAAAATGTCCGCATGGACGTATAGCCTGGACCCTGCCGTGCAGCTTTGCCCCTGCCGGGCGAAGCGGGAGGCGAGTAGCAGGCTTTGGAGGAGTTCGTCGTCGTCCTTCCCTCCCGTCCACGCATCAGGGAACACGATCGAAGGGTTCTTTCCACCCAATTCCAGCGATTGGTGCGCCAGCCGCTCCCCAGCTTGTGCGCCTACCTGACGGCCCACCCTCGTGGAACCGGTGAAGGAAACCTTGTCGACGCCCGGGTGGATGGCCAAGGCGGAGCCGATCAGCTCGCCGGTGCCGGTGAGCGCATTCACCACACCGGCCGGCAGGTGCTTGTTGCAGACTTCGGCCAGCAGCAGGATGCTCAGCGGAGCCTCATTGGCGGCTTTCACAATGACGGTGTTACCCGTTGCCAGAGCAGCGGGAATCTTGAAGGCGGCGATGAGCAGGGGCGAGTTCCACGGCAGGATCGCCGCCACCACGCCCAGCGGTTCAAGGCGGGTGTACTGGAGCTGGTCTTCGCCAGCTGGCAGAGTGGTTCCCTTCACCTCCGCGGCAGTCCCGGCAAAGTAACGGAACATGGCCACGAGCGAGGTGACTTCGGGCCGGGCCTGGGTCCGCAGCGCGTTCCCCGTGTCCAGGGCCGTGAGGTGGGCGAACTCCTCCGTGCGCCGTTCCACTTCATCAGCAATGGCCAGCAGGGCGGATGCACGGGCGGAAAAGTGCAGGTCGCGCCAGCCGCGGAACGCCGCCCGGGCCGCCGCGACGGCAAGGTCCACATCTTCGGGCGTACCAGCGGGAACTCGGGCAATGACCGTTTCACGCCGGGCCGGGTTGTGGACGTCGTGCCATTTCCCGGAGGTGGAGGAAACCGGCTCACCGTTGACCCACATGGGGTGGTCCCTGACGGCCCACTGCGAGCCGGATTGGGCGGGTGATTGTGCTGTCATGACCAAAGCCCCTTTGCTTCAGGAAAAACACGTACTCCACATGTTGCGGTTGCTGCCGCACAGCTCCACTGTCACACCCGCGCGCCGCGCATGCAAGCATTCACCGCGCCGACGGCCCCGGCTGCCCCGGCCCGGCATGTCCCAGCCCGGCATCCCTGGCCCGCACCATCGCCTGCGCCCGGTCCGCCACACGCAATTTCGCCAGCACGGCGGAGACCACATTGCGCACAGTTTTTTGGTTCAGCTCCAGAGCCCCGGCGATGGCCGCATTATCTTCCCCGCGTGCCACATGCTCCAGCACTTGCCGTTCCCTCGGCGTTAGTTCCGGAAACGGTTGCACAGCCAGCGCCGGGCCCGCTGCGGCAAAGAAGGCCTGCATACGCCGCGCAATCGCAGCCGAATACAGCGCTTCCCCTTCCGCAACAGCCCGCACGGCCCGTTCAATCCCGTCAATGTCGGCACCCTTGAGCAAGTAGCCCAGCGCTCCGGCACGCATCGAGGCGAAAACGGAATCGTCGTCGTCGAACATGGTCAGGATGCAGATCTTCACCCCCGGCACGTCGCGCACCAACCGCCGGGTGGCCTCAGCGCCGTTGATGTCCGGCAGGTGCAGGTCCATGAGCACCACGTCCGGGCGGTGTTCCAGGACGGCGGCAATTCCACCCAGCCCGTCCTCCGCCTGCGCCAACACCACCATCCCGGCAGTCTCCAACAGGGACTGCAGCCCGCGCCGGAACACCGGATGGTCGTCGACTATCACCACGGTCACGGCGTTCACGGCTGCTCCAATCCCGGAGTTGGCGACAACGGCAACCAGGCCCGCACCCGCGTCCCTGCGCCCGTTCCCGTGCCTGCGCCGTCTGCGCCGGTGATGGTGGTGCGGCCGCCCAGTTCCCGCGCGCGCTGGCGCATGGAGTCAAGCCCCACCCCTGCCCTGGCGGACGACGGCGGTACCCAGCTTCCGCGGTCAGTCACCGTGACGCGCAGCCGTTTCTCGCTGCCGTGCAGTTCCACCACCGCCGTTGTGGCGCCGGAATGACGGGCAACATTGGTCAGTGCCTCAGCCACAATTCGCAAGGCAGCAACCTCCACGGCGGCGGGCAGGGTTGCGCAGTTGCCGTGGGTTGTGACCGAAACGGACACAGCCGACTCTGGCAGAAGTGACTGTATGGTGGCCACCAGACCCAAATCGTCCAGACTGGACGGGCGCAAACCGTCCACGAGCACACGGATATCACCCACGGCCTGGCTCAAGTCCGCCTGCGCCTGGGCCAACAGTTCCTTGGCGGATTCTGGGTCACGTCCGCTGCCGGACACAGCCTGCAACGTCATGGCAGTGCCGGCCAAGAGCGGGCCCAAGCCGTCGTGCAAGTCCCGGCGAATCCGGCGTCGTTCCTCTTCTCTGGCCGTGAGCTCGGCGCGGCGGGAGAGCTCCAGGTCCGCCGTCACTGCCAAGTCGTGAACGATCACGGCCAGTGTTGGCTCCAGCGCCTCCAGCAATCTCAGATCAGCGCTGTGCACCCGCGGCTCCCCCCGCCGTGGAACCACCAGCACAGCACCCACCTGAGCCCCGTTCCAGCGCAACGGAAGGATGCGGTTTGAACTGCGGGCTGAGGCAGGAGAGCCTTCCGCTTCCTGGCCCGCCACGTCCAGGCCCGCCACAAGGCCAAGGCCAGGCAGGTGCAATGACTGACGGAGCACCGCCTCTGTGTGCTCCAATGTTTCGCGGGGGGACCCCGACTCTGCGGCAATGGCCGAGATGCGCCGCGCCACGGCTGCTGCGCTGGGGCGGCCACGGGCAAAGATCTTGTTGATCCAACCCAGCGCCAGCCGCCGAACGGGGTCCAACAAAGCCACCACTACGGCCGTCGCTGCGAAGCCGGCAGCCCAAGAACCTGCCAAGTTGTGCAACATCGCCCCGACCCCGGCTGCCGTCAAGGCGTAAGCCGCACCCAACAGCACCACCATCACCAAGCCGGCTGCACCACGGGAGACGAGCTGGTCGATCTCATACAGTCGGTAGCGTGCCACGGCCACCAGCAGCGCGCCCAAATACAGGACCGCTGCAATGGCTCCCACCCAAGAAGGGGCCAAGGAGCTGGCCACAATCAGCAACAGCCACGTGGCAAACACCAAAACCGTCTGATGCCTCTCCTTCGCGTCCGAACGCTTGAAACGCAGCACAATGTTCACCACGGAACCAATCGACATGACCGCAAAGAACACCGTGAGCACCTGCCCCCAGGTCTGTGCCAGCGCCTCCACCGAAGCAACCACCCCGCCTGAGTCTCCTCCGGCCAGCCACGGATTGGCCAGTTCAGGAAACGTAGGGGAAGCCGGACTCAGCGCCACGGGGACGGCCACCGCTGCCGCCAGAGCCAGGCTCAAGAACCACCACACGCGCCAAAACCGCCCCGGCAACAATGCCCCGAAGGGAAAGAGCTGGGGCAAAATCACCAAGCCCAAGACAGTGCCGGGCACCCATCCTGCCGTGGACACCCACGCAGCCCACGGCAGCCATCTCGCGTGCGGATCGCTCAGCAGGCCAAGGGCGGTAGCCGCCGTCGCCAATGAATAGGCCGCAGAGGTAACACCGCTGATCAGGAGCAGCCATGCGACGGGGTTGTGTGGGCGCTGGGCCAGGATGAGGGCGCCAACCGTCGCCGCCAACAGGCCCACCACGGGAGTGGGTCCCATTTCCAGGGCACGGAGTTCAGCAGGCGTTGAAAGTGTCAGCACCAGCGCAAGACCCACAGCTGCGGCGCTCAGCACAGCAGCCATGTGGGCTGCCGTGCTGAGCGCCGTGCGGGCGGCACCGGCGTGGCTGGTGTTCATCCACCCACCCCCAATGCGCCTGTCGTTGGCTGATGGAGCAACCATAGTTCAGGGCCTGTGCTGCGGGAAGGCCTGCGGCCGGCGGCGCAACACCGAGGCGCCTGCCCCCACAGCAAAGGCGACGAAGAGCAGATGAGTGTCAAAAAACGCCATGGCCGGAACAAGAAAATCGAGAACAAAGAACAGCAGCAGCGCCACTGGCACCCACAGCGCCGTGACCCTTGACTTCAGCAGGGCGATGGCCGTGCAGACCATGCCCACGGCATTTCCCAGCAGAAACGGCACGAGCAGGGCCAGCATGCCGGGACTTGCCACCATCAATTGCTCAGCCGCAGAAGCTGCCCCTGCCGCCCCGCCGGAGCCAAAGCTGTACAAGGCCAGGAGTGCGCCATTCATGCACAAGAACGCCACCATGCCCACGGTGGTGGCGGCCACGGCGATCCGTCCCACTATCGGCGCCTTGGGACTGGCCAACTGCAGCAGACCCACAAGTCCGGCCAGCAGCAAGGGAATGCCGACAATATTCACCAGCACACCCAGCATGCCCAAGCCGCCGCGTTCGGAGAACGCCTCGATGTAGTTGGCCACAGTGGCCTCGCCCTGTAGGAAAGCGGTGTTCACGAACGACGACGCCGCGTTCAGCACCGCCCCGGCAACAAGAGCCGCTGCCGTGCTGCGCCGGCCCATGAAATGGATCGGCGCGCTGTCATTGGAGACGCTCGCGCCAGTTGCGCTGCCCTCGGCTGCCCGGGCTTTAGTTGCCCCGCCCCCTAATTCCCCGGAACTGATGCTTGTTACCATGGCTGATTCTCCTTCGCGATGTTGGTGCGCTGATGGGTATTGCACCAGCATCCGTCCAGCACCGTCCCGGGTGGCAGTGTCCAGCGTCCCGGGTGGTCCGGGATTCTGCGGATCATCCCCTGCGCACGTCCACGTCTCCGCAGGCTCCGAAGTCGTCAACACGCTAGGCCACGTTGACCGCCTCGACGGAGGTGACATGCCTGGCGGCGGCGGCAATCGACGGCGGGGTTCCGTACCCCCGACAAATTCACTTATCCCTGATTTTGCGTTCCTGATGTTTCCTTGTCCCGGCTGGTGGAGTGGGTTGTGGGACACGAAAAATGCCGCCGCTCCTCGACCCGTCCCAAGGGTTCAGCCCCGGAATGGGTGGAGAAGCGGCGGCATTGGTCAAGCCGCAGGAGTTGTGCCTTGGTTACAGGCCCAGCTCGGTGCGCAGACGCGACACGTGGCCATCTGCTGCGACGTTGTATTCAGCGCTGTGTACCGTTCCGTCTGCATTGAGCACGACGGTGGAGCGCAACGTACCGATCATCTTGTTGCCGTTGATGACCTTTTCGCCCCAGGCGCCCCAAGACTCGGCAACTTCGTGCTCGACGTCGGAAAGGAGCGGGAAGTTCAGGTCAAATTCCTCAGCGAAAGCGGTCAGGGCTTCCTGCGGGTCGGTGGAGATGCCAACAACATCCACGCCGCCGGCCTTCAATGCAGCCAAGCTGTCGCGGAAGTCGCATGCCTCGGTGGTGCAGCCGGGGGTGGCCGCCTTCGGGTAGAAGTAGACAACGACCTGACGGCCAGCGAAGTCGGACAGGTTGACGTTCTTGCCATCTGCATCGGGAAGGGTGAAGCCGGGAGCCTGCTGGCCGGGCGTAAGTTGAGTTGACATGTCTCTCCAATAATTTCGTCTGGTGGAATTGAAATATTGCTCTATGAAATAAGTTTAGAGTCGGTACAGCCTGCCGTCAACGTTGGCGCTACAACTGGCCCAGCACGCCCCGCTCTAATGACGAAACAAGCCCAGCCTGGAAAAGATTCCGGATTCTGTGATTGACATCTCCGCTGTGATGCTGTTCACTATTCATATGCTGAAATAACAGTTCCACGATACGAAAATAGATTTCCTTCGTATAGCCAACACCGTGGATGCCAGCACCGACTCGCAAGGACTGACAAGCAATGCTGCTTGAACACTTCAACGACGCAGAGACAGCCGAAGCAATGGCCGTTCTTCGCCCATGCATCGACATTGAACGCTGGTGCAGCGAAATCATCGCCGCCCGTCCGTTCGCCGATCTGGACGAGCTTCTCAACTGCGCCCGCACCGTCGCGGATCCTTTTACCGACGACGAAGTGGCCTCCGCCATGGCACACCATCCCCGGATCGGTGAGCGTGCAGCAGGTGCCAGTACTGAAGCGAGCCTGTCCCGCAAGGAACAATCCGCCGTTGACCCCAGCGACAGTGCCGTCGTTACCGCACTGGCAGAGGGCAACCGCGCTTACGAAGCCAAATTTGACCAGGTCTTCCTGATTCGTGCCGCCGGCCGGACGCCCCAGGAGATCATTGACACCCTTCACCAGCGGATGAAGAATACCGCTGAGGAAGAAAACCTCATAGTCGCCCAGCAGCTGCGAGAAATCGCACTGCTGAGGCTCGAAGGAGTGATGAGCGCATGAGCGTCTCCCATATAACCACCCACATTCTGGATACCGCAGCCGGGAAACCTGCTGCTCGTGTCGCCGTCGAGCTTTACGCCCGCGACGGCGAGGCATGGGTCCAGATTGCGTCGGGCACCACTGATGCTGACGGGCGGGTGAAAGACCTTGGCCCCGAGCGATTGCAGAGCGGTAACTACCAACTGCGGTTCGACACGGGCGCCTACTTCGCCGGCATCAAATCGGACACCTTCTTTCCGGAGGTATCCCTGACCTTTGCGGTCGAGGAAAGTCAGGAGCACTACCACGTGCCCCTATTGCTTAGTCCATTCGCCTATTCAACATACAGAGGAAGTTAAATCATGACTGACAACAACATCATCTTGGGCGCCAACCAGTACGGCAAGGCTGAGGTCCGTCTGGTCAAGTTGACACGCGACACCGACCGTCACGAGATCGAAGATCTCAATGTCACGTCCGAGGTTCGCGGAGACTTCAACGCTGCACACATCGATGGCGACAACGCCCACGTCGTCCCCACCGACACGCAGAAGAACACCATCTACTCGTTCGCCCGTGACGGCGTTGGCTCACCGGAAGCATTCCTGCTTCGCTTGGGCAAGCACTTCACCGACGAATTTGCATGGATCGACGGTGGCCGCTGGGCAGCCGAGCAGTACGGCTGGAACCGCATCGTCGCCAATGGCGCCGAGCACGACCACTCGTTCGTCAAGAGCAACCAGGAAGTCCGCACCGCCGTCGTCGTCAAGGATGGCGACAAGACCCAGGTGCTGGCCGGACTCAAGGGCCTGACCGTCCTGAAGTCCACGCAGTCCGGTTTCGAAGGCTTCCCGGTGGATAAGTACACCACCTTGCAGGAGACCAACGACCGCATCATGAGCACCGACGTTGCTGCTCGCTGGCGCTTCAACCCCGAGGCAGTCGACGCCGACTTCGACTTCAACAAGTCCTACGAAGACGTCAAGGCTCTCTTGCTGGAAGGCTTCACCGAAGGCTTCTCACACGCTTTGCAGAACACCCTGTTCGAAATGGGCAAGAAGGTTCTCAACGCACACCCGGAGATCGACGAAATCAAGTTCTCCATGCCGAACAAGCACCACTTCGTTGTTGACCTGTCCCACTTCGGCCAGGACAACCCCAACGAAGTCTTCTTCGCAGCAGACCGTCCTTACGGCCTGATCGAAGGCACCGTGCTTCGCGAAAACGCATCGGATGCAGGCAACGTCTGGGAAGGCGTCGCAGGTTTCTGCTAAGAATTGCCGGGTTTCAATGAAGCCCAAGTCATTGCAAAACAAATAGTTGGGCGGGGGACTTCGGTCTCCCGCCCAACTGGCACGGCAGCCCCCAAAGTGAGCTGCCGTAATACCCAAGGTAAGCAGACAAGGAGGTCCGCTATGACCAGGAGTTCACGATCCGCCGTAGCAGCCGCAAAACCGGCCCGGCCAGAGGACGAACGTTTAGGAATAGGCGCAAGTTTCGCCTATGGATTCCAACACGTACTAACCATGTACGGCGGAATTATCGCCGTACCACTAATTGTTGGCCAGGCCGCGGGCCTGAACCCGGGCGATATCGGCCTGCTTATTGCGGCCTGTCTATTTATGGGCGGCCTTGCCACGCTGTTGCAGACCATCGGGGTGCCTTTCTTCGGCTCCCAGCTCCCGCTGGTGCAGGGCGTATCCTTCGCCGGCGTCGCAACCATGGTGGCAATTGTCACCTCTGTTGGCCCCAGTGACGATCACCTTGGACTCCGTAACGTTTTCGGGGCCGTCATCGTCTCGTCCCTGCTGGGCCTGATCATCTCCCCGATCTTCTCTAAGGTCATCAAGTTCTTCCCGCCGGTCGTGACCGGCACCGTGATCACCGTCATCGGCCTTTCGCTGATGCCCGTCGCGGCCAACTGGGCCATGGGGGGCAACTCCAAGGCCGACAACTACGGCAGCGTGGCCAACATCGGCCTCGCAGCACTGACCCTCGTCATTGTGCTGCTGCTGAGCAAGCTCGGAAACAGCACCATCTCACGCTTGTCCATCCTCCTGGCGATCGTCATCGGCACACTCATCGCCGTTGCTATTGGCATGGCTGACTTCTCCAAGGTGGGCAACGGCGCTATCGTCGCCTTCCCGACCCCGTTCCACTTGGGCGTTCCTACCTTCCAGCTCGCCGCCATCATCTCGATGTTTATCGTGGTTCTGGTCATCATGGTTGAAACTTCTGCTGACATCCTGGCCGTCGCGGAAATCGTGGACACCAAGGTCGACTCCCGCCGTCTTGGCGACGGCTTGCGCGCCGACATGGCCGCCAGCGTTATCGCACCCGTCTTCGGATCCTTCACGCAGAGCGCCTTCGCCCAGAACGTGGGCCTGGTCGCCGTCACCGGCATTAAGAGCCGCTTCGTCGTTGCTGCCGGCGGTGTCATCCTCGTAGTCTTGGGTATTCTGCCGGTCATGGGTCGCGTGGTCGCTGCAGTGCCGCTGCCCGTCCTTGGCGGCGCTGGCATCGTCCTGTTCGGCACGGTTGCCGCCAGTGGTATCCGCTCACTGTCCGTTGTCAGCTACAAGAACAACATGAACCTGATCATCGTTGCCACCTCCATCGGCGCCGGTATCATCCCGATCGCCGCACCGACGTTCTACGATCAGTTCCCGACCTGGTTCGCCACGATCTTCCACTCCGGCATCAGCTCCGCCGCCGTTGTGGCAATCCTGCTCAACCTGCTGTTCAACCACTTGAAGTTCGGCAACCCGGACAACCCGTCCGTATTTGCTGCCAGCGGAGACCGGCTTGTGCCGGCCGAAGTGGTGGACTGCCTGGAACACGGCGACCGTTGGGAAGATGGCAAGCTCATCGACGCCGAGGGCAGAGAAATCGCGATCCGTCCTGTGGAAGCCGAACACTAGGCTTCCGGCTAATACCTCCGTCTGCAACGCTGCCGCCGCCCCCATCATCGGGGACGGCGGCAGCGCCGTTTAACGTCGATATTTCACGACGCATGTTGCACGATGGAGGTTGCAATAAGTAGACCGTGCAGGGAGTTAACCGAGCGGGGAGTCGAGGTTCCAGGGAGTTGACTTTACGGATAGTTGAACGTGCAGAGATAGGTGAGGTTCTAGGGACTTGACGGTGTGGGAAGGTGCGGGTGCGTGCACCAACCGGCCCCAACCGCCGTCGTCCAAGACCAACGCTCCTGCACCTTTCGGCGTATATTTTGCGACGCTCCCTCAGTCCATGCGGGAGCGTTGAGTAATACACACCGGAAGCTGCAGGAGCGTCGGGGAGGGACGGGCTTGCTACGATTCAATCGCGGCTTACCCAGGCGCGGACTAGAGGCGAACCAGAGGCTAACTAGCCGCGGCCCACAAACGGCATTCCGGCCGCTGTGACCACCAGTTGCCCGATGTTTGCGCTGGCCGGCATGCCAGCCATGTACAGGACGGTTTTGGCTGCTTCTGCCACAGGGAACGTCGGTTCCACCAGCAGGCTGCCGTTGGCTTGCAGGGCGCCGCTGTTGACGCCAAGATCGGCCATGATGGCGGTGGCCGTGTTTCCAATGTCAATCTGGCCGCAGCTAATGCCAAACGCACGCCCGTCCAGTTCGATGGACTTGGTCAGTCCGCTGATGGCATGTTTGCTCACGGTGTATGCCGCAGACTTCGGGCGGGGCGAGTGCGCCGAAATGGAACCGTTGTTGATGATCCGCCCACCCTGGGGTTCCTGCGCCTTCATGGTGCGCATGGCCTCGGCGGCGCAGATCATGGATCCCGTCAGATTGACGGCCAGCGTGGCATTCCAATCCGCCAATGAGATCTCATCAACCGAACCAAATGGGCCAAACATCCCAGCATTGTTGAACAATACGTCAACCCGTCCAAAATGTTCCACAGCCTGGCGGAACAGGTTTTCCACCTGCGTCGGATCACAAACGTCCGTCGGTACACACAACGCCCGTGGGCTGCCCTGTGCGGCCTCGATGAGCTCAGCGGCACGCCGGCCCGCTAAAACAACCTTGTAGCCCGTTGCAAGGGCTTCCCGGGCCACGGCTAGGCCTATGCCGGAACCGGCACCGCTGATGAGCAAGACCTTCGATGCGTACTGCTCCCCTGCGCCGGGGTCGGGTGATGGTGTTGCTTCAGGGTTCATGTCCGCTCCTTGATGGTGGCTGTCACAGCAGAATGACCTTGTACCGATCCTAGGCGGCTGGGCTAACGACCAGCCAGCGGAACGCGGGCGGACGCAGCCGCGTCATTCAACCGTCATTTCATTCGCTGCTCATTTTGAAGATTTCACTAGGTGAGATCCGATTTTCGACATACGAACGAGATTATATGAGCCACCTCACAGGTAGTCAAGCTCTCGCGCGCGCATGACTAAAGGGTGGATAGGTCTTGCATCCCTTGGATGCACACAGTATTCTCAACATACAATATTTTGTTTTCATATGGTGATAATCATCTGATGGGGCCCTTATCAGGATGCCTCACGCCCACGCCTCGTTCGACGGAGAACGCGTGGCGGGCGGGACGACGCCGCCTCGCCAACGCGGAGGTGCGTGACTGCAACGTGGAAAGAGGTATCAAGTGCTACAGCGAGACGAGAACTCCCATATCCTTAGCGGGTTGACTAACCAGCTTCCTGATCGTGATCCGGAT
>NZ_JAUNVV010000052.1:1898-24674 GCF_030540645.1 Arthrobacter sp. | reverse complement strand
GTCATGTGGATTCGTATTCTGGCGGCGGTTGCGGTGTTTGCCTCGGCCCTGATCCACCTCGAGCAGTGGATTGTGGTGTTCCAGCACACGGCCATCGTTGGCCCGGCCATGCTGGTGAACTTTGCCGGCGGCGTGGTAATCACCGTATTGCTGCTCTTATGGCGCCACTGGATACCGCTTGCACTGACCGTGCTCTTTGGCTCCTCCACGCTCGGGGCCTTCCTCGTCTCCGTCACCGTCGGCCTCTTCGGCGTCCACGAGCACTGGACTGGCTGGATCATTTTCACCGCAGCCGCTGTGGAAATTGCCGCGATCATCCTGGGCTTGGCAGGTCTGTGGAATGAACGACGTCGGCACCCGGCTCCGCGGGCGGGCTCGGCTCCGGCGTGACACCCGCACTGTAGGCCGCAAGGAACCGGTCCCGAAAAGCACTCATGGGCCACACCGGTGCGCCCTCGTTCGGCAGCATGCCCTCCTGCCAGCCCCAGGAGGAAATCTGGTCAAGCACCGACGGGTCGGCGGCGATGATTGAAATGGGCACATCATGGCCGGCCCCGTCACCGGAGACTTCCGCGTGCGGCTGGTGGTCGCCCAACACGATCAGCACCAGGTTCGGATCCGCATGGGCCGTGATGAAGGAGAACAAGGTGTTGAGCGAATACTGAATGGACTGCCCATAAAGTTCTTTAATCCTTGCAGGATCCCCGGCGATGGACTCAGGGGAATCACCCTGCGCTGGCATGCTGGAAAAGACTGTCCCGTCGCCCACTTCATCCCACGGCACCAGGTGCGGCAGCGGGGTCCACGGCGTGTGGCTGGACACCAGGTCAATCTCGGCCATGATGGGCGGGCGTGGATGAGCGGCCAGTTCCAGCCGCTGAAAGGAGGACAGAACATATTGGTCCGGCATGGTGGCGTAGCTGAACTTTGGCCCCCGGTACCCTACATTCCTGGAGTCGTAGAGCGCATCAAAACCGTAAAACGCACGCCCCTGGGGCCAATCCACGGTGTCGGAGGGAACTACCGAAACAGTCCTCCAGCCGGCCTGCGAGAAAGCGCGGCTCAACGTCAGCCGGTTGCTCGTCAACAGTTGGTTGTAGCGCTGCTGGCTGTCCACCCACAGGCCAGACTGCAGCGTGGCATGGGCAAGCCAGCTCGCACCGCCAAACGTTGACGAGGTCAAAAATCCACTCCGCGACGAAAATCCGGCCGCTTCCAGCTGATGGGTCCCCGCAGCAAGCACCTTCTCAACCCCAGGGGAATAGGAAGACCCCTCAAGCGCTGAACGGCCGTAGCTCTCAACGAACACCAGCATCACGTCCCTGCCCTGCAAACCGGCCAGCAGCTTGCCTCCGGGCACATCCTGAAAAGGATCGGGTGCAATCTCGGAGGCGAAGGTCCCCCTATCGACGAGGTCGTTTTGCAACTGGCCAAACTGCGCCGACAAAAACACAGCTGAACCGGACGAAGCCAAGGGCTGCCCGGGAGCCCATTGCACGCCAGCAACGGCGAACAACACCCAGGCAAGACCGAAGGCGGCAAGGGTGCGGGCCGAGACATGACGGTTGGCGGCCGTAACCCGGATCAGCCGAAGGACGGCCAGCGGCAGCAGCACCAGGGAGCCGGCAACAAAAATCACCAGCAAAAGCACGACGGCGAGTGCCCCGGCAGCGCCGATCGAGTTACCCAACAGCCCAGCGCCCGGCCCCAGGTAATACCAGTCGTTCACAGGGTCAAACGGCCGCGCAAAGACCGCCAGAAAGCCCATGTTCAGGACTTTCAGAGCCAGCAAGGCGCCCAGGAGAACGCCCATAAGGATTGCCGCCGCACGGTGCCATCGCCGCGGAAGCAGCAGTGCGGCCACCACCAACAACAGCGCCCCCAGCGGGATGCTGAGGAAGGCGGCGACCGTGACCTCGGAAATGCTGCTCGGCAGAGCCAGTACACCCCAGACAGCAGCGGCGGCCACTACCGTCGGCACCGCGGCAGGCACATGCACAGTGCCCGGGTGCTCCTTCCGGTGGCGCCACAGCCACCACGTTTGGCGCCCAAACGATTCGGCCAGCAACACCAACGCCACGAGCAAAACAATGAGGATAAGCGGGCGGGGGAGCACGTCGGCGGCAGCCAAGGTCAGCACCACTCCCTGCACCACCGCCACCACCTTTGACCAGTAGCGCGGCGGGGAGGAGGCCCGCAACCAGGGCAGGAACCAACTGGCAACAAGGAACAGGTACCTCGCCAACCCCAGCAAAAGCACCCACCAGCCCATCCGTGGAGCCACATACACGCTCATCGCCAAGATGAGGAAAGCGTCAACTTCCATGTCAAAGCGGGCGCCCAGGTCCGACGTCGTGCGGGTGGCGCGGGCAACCCAGCCGTCGGCGGCGTCCAAAAGAATCGTGAGGGAGGCGAGCGTCACCAGCAGGGCAAGCGGCACGGAACCGGTGAAGGAGTCTGCGACCAGGGCGGCGGCGCCGCCAACCAGGACTGCGCGCAGTTGGGTGACCCAGTCGCCCGGGCCAAAGCCGCGGCCACGGCGGAGAAGGCCGGACGAAAGCAGCACGCACAGCGTGATGGCGTACGCGACGCCAACACCCCAGCCTGGCGCGTCGAGTCCAACGGACAGCGCCAGCGCAGCCAACAGCGCGAGCTGGGAAAGCAGTCCGGCCGCGGGGCCGCGTTGAGCCGATCGCACGGAGCCTCCTAGGTGATGGACGCAACAGTATTAGGATAGGGGCAAATCCGGGGGTGGCTCCGGAATCCGAGCCGGGGATGTGAATTCTGTGGACGCTGACGCATTCGCCTACTGGCTGCGCGGTCCCGGCAGCGGTGAAATTCGTGCAGAAAGGCTCCCTGCTCCGGGCCCGGAGGACGTGCTCGTCCGTACGCTCCACACCGGGGTCAGCCGCGCCAGCGAGTCGCTCGTGCACCGCGGCGGTGTCCCGGCCAGCCAGCACGACGCGATGCGTGCGCCGTTCCAGGAAGGCGATTTTCCCGGACCATTGAAGTACGGCTACCTGAACGTCGGCGTGGTGGAGCAGGGACCCGCCGCGCTGCTCGGCCGCACCGTGTTCTGCCTGTTCCCGCACCAGAGCGCCTATGTGGTGCCGGCCGCCGCCGTCCATGTGGTGCCCGACGGCGTGCCTGCCCGCCGCGCCGTGCTCGCCGGAACTGTGGAGACTGCGGTCAATGGGCTCTGGGATGCGGCACCGCTGGTGGGGGACCGCATCGCCGTGGTGGGCGCCGGCATGGTGGGCTGTTGCACGGCCCGGCTGCTGGCCCAAATCCCTGGAGTGGAAGTGACCTTGGTCGACGTCGACCCCGCCAAAGCGGTGGTTGCGGCTTCACTGGGCGTTTGCTTTGCCGTGCCTCGCGAAGCAGATGTTGTATGCTCTGGTGCACGCCCGGGAGCGGCCGCTCGGATCGCCGCCTGCGACCTGGTGTTTCACACCAGCGGGACGTCCGCGGGCCTGCAGTTGTCGCTCGAGCTGCTGGCGCCGGAGGGGGAGGTAATTGACCTGAGCTGGTACGGGGACGCCCCGGTCACGCTGGCCCTGGGCGGAAGTTTCCACTCATCCAGGCTGGCCATCCGCTCTAGCCAGGTGGGCGCCGTGGCCCCGGCGCGCCGCCGCAACCGCACCACCGGGCAGCGGCTTGAACTGGCCCTGGAACTGCTTCGCGACCCCGCCTTCGACGCACTCCTCACCGGCGCCTCACCATTTGCGCAGTTGCCGCAGGTCATGGCGCAGCTGGCGGACGGTCGGCTTCCGGCACTGTGCCACACGATCACCTACGAGGATGTCGCACCCGCCGCATCCCGCCTCGACCCCGAATCCAGGAAAGCAGATTGAGTCCATGTTCAGCGTGACCGTCCGCGACCACATGATGATCGCCCACAGCTTCCACGGCGTAGCGTTTGGTCCGGCACAACGCCTGCACGGGGCCACGTACGTCATCGACGCCACGTTCAAGCGGGAAACACTCGATGAGAACAACACCGTGGTGGACATCGGGCTGGCAGCAACGGAACTACGCGCCCTCGTTGAGGCACTGGGCTACCGCAACCTCGACGACGAGCCCGACTTTGCCGGCATCAACACCACCACCGAGGTGCTTGCGAAGCACATTGCCGACAAGCTGGCCGAGCGGATCCACGCCGGTGCGTTTGGCCCGGGTGCGCTGGGACTGGCCGGGATCATGGTGACGCTGCACGAATCGCACATTGCGTGGGCGGGTTACGAGCGTCCATTGTGACCGCAGGCCCTGTTCCCAATTTTGGCAGACACACAGCTGGAAAGCCTGCCGCTGGCAAACCAACCGTGCACTTTCTGGTCCCCGCGGACATTGACAACCCGGCCCGGCCCAGCGGCGGCAACGTGTACGACCGCCGCCTGTCCACGGGCCTGACCATCCTCGGCTGGCATGTGGTCGAGCACCCCGTGGCTGGCAGCTGGCCCCACCCTGGCTACCGCGATGCCAACGCGTACGCTACCCTGCTCACCAGCCTGCCCGACGGCGCACTGGTGCTCATCGACGGACTCATTGCCCTGACCAGCCCCGGCGTCCTACTCCACGCAGGCCGCCTGCACGTGGTGATCCTCGTCCACATGCTCTTTACCGACACGCACGACGTCGGCACTGGGTTTGCGCTGGAACGCTCAGTCCTGCGGTGTGCGGCTGCCGTGGTCGCCACGAGCTTCTGGACGAAACGCCTGATCGTCGATAGGCATGGCGTGGCTCCGGGGAGGATCGCCGTCGTCGAACCCGGAACGGATGCGGCCCCGCCGGCCCGGGGGACAGCGGACGGCGGCGAGTTGCTGTGTGTTGCATCGATCAGCGCAGCCAAGGGCCACGAAACCCTGATCAGCGCGTTGCTGCACGTTGCCGATTGTCAATGGCAGTGCACCTGTGCGGGGGCCTTGGATCTCGATGCTACTTTCACCCGTGAGCTGCGCGACCGGGCGGAGGAAGGCGGGATTGTGGACAGGGTGCATTTCCCCGGCGCACTGGCGGCGGGGGAACTGTCCGCCCGCTATGCAGCGGCCGACGTTTTAGTGCTCGCCTCCCGCAGCGAAACATACGGCATGGTGGTCACCGAAGCGCTCGCCCGCGGGATTCCAGTAATAGCCACGGATGTGGGCGGCATACCGGAAGCCATGGGTCGGGGAGCCACCGGGGCGGTTCCCGGCCTGCTCGTTCCACCCGATGACCCGGGAGCGCTCGCAGCCGCTCTGCGCCGGTGGTTCGGGGATGTGGAACTACGCGAACTACTGCGCAGCGCAGCCATGGAGCGGCGGGAAAAACTGGAGAACTGGGACGCTACCGCCGATCGAGTGTCCAGGATCTTGCTGCCGTTGCATGCCGCCGAGTTCGAGAAGGCAGGGGACTGACATGGGCAGGTGGGGAACCGCATGGAGGTGGCTGCAGACGTTGGGCGGCGTAGCGGTGCTGGCCGCGCTGCTCTGGACGTTGGGCACCGGCCCGTTCCTTGACGGCATCAGGGCAGTGGACGGCCGGACCCTTGCGGTGGCTGCCGCCATCATCTTCATGACCACCCTGTGCAGCGCGTGGCGCTGGCGACTCGTGTCCGGCGGATTGGGCCAGGAGATTCCGTTCCGCGCAGCTGTTGCTTCCTACTACCGCTCGCAATTTCTGAACTCCGTATTACCTGGCGGTGTTTTGGGTGATGTGCACCGGGGCGTTGTGCAGGGGCGCACGGCCGGGGGAGTGGGGCGTGGGCTCCGGGCCGTCGTCTGGGAACGCGCCGCTGGGCAGGTACTGCAACTGGCGCTTGCGGTGGCCGTGCTGGCGCTGCTGCCTTCTCCCATTCACCGGGTCGGCGGAGTCCTTGCTGTCATCCTGATTGTGGTGGGCGCCGCGGCCTTGGTTCTAGTGCAGCTGCGTTCCGTCGCAGGGTCGCAGTGGTGGGTGCGTGTGCTGCGTGTGTCCGCAGCCGACATCCGCCGCGGACTGCTCAACCGCCGCACCGCTCCCGGAGTGTTTCTGGCATCCACCGGCGCGGTTGCCGGGTACACGGCTGTTTTCCTCATAGCGGCCCGCGCTTCGGGAGTGGAGGCTACCGTGCTCGAGCTTCTGCCCCTGGCAGTGTTCGTGCTCCTGGCCATGTCGATCCCTGCCAACATTGCCGGTTGGGGCCCGCGCGAAGGCGCAGCGGCCTGGGCGTTCAGTGCGGCGGGACTGGGCGCTGCGCAAGGCGTGAGCGCCGCCGTCGTGTATGGGGTGCTGTCCTTCGCCGCATGCCTTCCGGGAGCCGCTGTTTTAGTGGTGGACCGGGCCCGTCGCCGAGGCGCGACGGCTGTTGTAACCGCACCCGCACCGGCGCAGCGCGGCAGCGAGGGAGGCACCCATGGCTGAGCGTCCGTATACGCTGCTGAGTTGCTGCATGTCGATCGACGGTTACATTGACGACGCCACTACCGAGCGCCTGCTGCTCTCCAACGCCGCCGACTTTGACCGGGTCGACGCCGTGCGGGCCTCCAGCGACGCGATCCTCATCGGCGCCGGCACCGTCCGCGGGGACAACCCGCGGCTGCTGGTACGCAGCGAAACCAGACGTGAGGCACGCACCGACCGGGGGCAGCCGCCGTCGCCCTTGAAAGTCACGGTGACCAACGGAGCACGGCTGGACCCCTCCGCGGAATTCTTCACCACGGGCGCGGCGGCCAAGCTGCTGTACTGCCCCAGTCACTGCGTGGAGCAGGCCCGCGCACGGTTTGGTGCCGTGGCGACGGTGGTCGACGGCGGCGCGCAGGTTGGGATGGCCCAGCTGAGCGAGGACCTATACGCCAGGGGGGTGCGGCGGCTCATGGTCGAGGGTGGGGAGAAGATCCACACGCAGTTCCTGACAGAAGGCTTAGCGGACGAGCTCCAGCTGGTGGTGGCGCCCATCTTCATCGGCGATGCCCGTGCTCCCCGGTTGGTGCACGACGGCGTGTTCCCTTGGAATACGGACCGGCCCGCCCAGCTGGTGGAGGCACGCCCCATCGGAGACGCCGTACTTTTGCGTTATGCGCTTTCGGCCAGGTTCGACGGCGTGCGGTCGGCAGGCTGAGCCGCACTTGACCGAAAACCAACATGGCAATGCCGGGATCCTGGTCAGGCCGTGCCTGATGCCTCCCCGGGAAACGGGAGTATACGCTCAACGCCGAGGCCACGCCTTCCAGGCCGCCGAGGGCCACTTAACATTCTCGCCCTTCAGGAAGCAGAGCACTAGGGTTCGAGGATCACCCGGATGAGGAGCAGACATGTCAGACATACACTCAATCGGCCGTCGATCCATTCTTTCCAGCGGGTTTTTGCTCGGTGCAGGCACACTGTTGGCAGGCTTGACGGGATGCGGCAGCGCCTCGCAGGTGGCTGAAATACCAATGGCGGCAGCCACGGGCGTGCCGGCGCCGGGACGCAGGCTGCGCATAGCCCGCCCCGCCGCTTCGGCCGCTGAAACCCTTGATCCCGCCAGCTCCCTGTCAGCCTATGAATATCTTGGAGCCATTTACAACAGGCTGGTCAAGCTCGACGACAAGGGTGTCACGGTGCCGGACCTGGCAGCGGAATGGTCGTCCACACCCGATGGCAAGACCTGGACGTTCAACCTTCGCAGTGGGGTGGTCTTCCACGACGGGCGGGACTTCACCGCCGCCGACGTCGTCTACACGCTCGGCCACATCCTGGATCCCGAGGTGGGTTCTCCCCAGGCCGGGGTGCTGTCCCCAATACTCGAGGCCTCCGGAGTCACCGCACGCGACCGGCAGACAGTGGTCTTCAAGCTGACCTCGCCGAACGCCGAATTCCCTTCCTTGCTCACCGCCTACCAGTGCTACATCATCCCCGAGGATTCGGCCGCAACGATCGGCACATCCGGGATCGGCACCGGGCCCTTCAAGCTCAGTGAATTCACACCGGCCGGCCGCGGCGCGGTGGAGGCCTTTGCAGACCACTTCGCCGGGCCGCCGGCACTTGTGGGCATTGATTTTTACTCGGTGCAGGACACCAGCGCCCGCGTCAACGCCCTGCTCGCCGGCCAGATCGATCTCATCAGCCAAACCAACCTGGACTTCGCCACCGCACGCGTCGTGGCGTCCTCGCCCAACGCGACGATCGCCCGGGCCAAAGACGCCCAGTGGTACACGATCCCGATGCTTGCCACCTCCAAGGAGTTCTCGGACCCGCTGGTGCGCCAAGCCATGAAACTCGCCTACAACCCGAAAGACATCGTCGCCACCGCGCTGCAGGGCAACGGCAGCACCGGATGGGACAACCCGGTGCCGCCGGGTTACGCGGACCACTTGGACTTCACCCGAGAATACGATCCGGACAAGGCAAGGTCGCTGCTTAAGAAGGCCGGCGCCGAGGGGCTGACTATGCCCATCTACACCTCCTCCTACGACTCGGTGTTCACTCCGATGGCCGTTGCCTATGCCGACGCGGTGAAGGCGGCAGGCATCAAGCTCACCGTCACCAGCGCGTCGTCGGACTCCTATTACACCGAGATCTGGATGAAGAAGCCGCTCTCGGTCAGCTACTGGTTCACCGGCCGGCCCGTTGACCAGCTGCTCAACCAAGTCTTCCGCTCCGGATCTTCCTACAACGAGTCTGCCTGGTCGAACAAGACATTCGACCAGCTGCTGGTCTCCGCGCGCGGTGAAATGAACGACGCCAAGCGGCGCGGCATCTACCAGGATGCCCAACGCGTAATCATCGACGACGGCGCGGACATGACCCCCATGTTTGGGGACCGGCTGGTCGGGCTGTCCAAGGAGGTCGTGAACTATTCGGAGTTCGGCTTCGAGTTCGACTATATGAAGATCGGACTGAAATCATGACGAGGCTAATAATCCGCCGGTTGGGCAGCGCTGTACTGACCATCATCCTTGCCTCGCTGCTGGTCTTCCTGGCCATTCAGGCACTTCCCGGCGACGTGGCCCAGCAGATCCTGGGGCGCGGCGCGACCCAGGAGGCAATTGACCAGATGCGCTCCGAACTGGGCTTGGACACCCCGGTGGCGATCCGGTACATCCAATGGCTTTTCGGCGCTGTCCAAGGGGATTTCGGCACCTCGCTGGTTTCCGGCGACCCGGTGGGCCCGACCTTGCTGCTGCACTTTCGCAACACACTGCTGATCGCCATACCGACCGTGCTGATCTCCGTCACGCTCTCCATCCTGCTCGGCGTGTTTGCCGGGCTGCGCCGGAACAAGTGGCAGGATAACTCCATCTCCCTGCTCTCGCTCGTTGCCATGAGCATTCCCGAATTCATGATGGGTGCGCTGCTTGTGCTCGCCTTCGCGATCGGAATCCCACTGTTTCCGGCCGTGGTGCTCGACGGGCCCAACGCCACCGTGGCTGAACTGCTCCCCAGCATCTGGCTGCCGGTGATAGTGCTGTCCTTGGCGATGGCCGCGTACGTGATCCGGATGACGCGCACCTCGACCATCGACGTGATGACCTCCGACTTCATCACCACCGCCCAGCTCAAGGGACTTCGGGAATCACGGGTGGTCCTGCGCCACGCACTGCCCACGGCGCTGCTGCCGACATTGAACGTCGTGGCCATCAACATCGCCTGGATGCTCGGCGGCGTGGTCGTGGTGGAGAATATCTTCAACTACCCCGGCATGGGCAATCTGATGCTGGAGGCCGTCTTCAACCGCGACCTGCCCATCATCGAAGCTGTGGCAGTGGTCTCGGCCAGCGTCTATGTCGCCTGCAACCTGCTTGCCGACCTCACAGCGATGCTCCTTGATCCGCGTCAGCGCCTGGCCACGGGTTCCAGTCACAAGGCAAAGGCAAGGGCAAAGGCCGCCGGTTCCCAAGCCGCAGCCACCGGAGAAGGGAACCAACCATGAAATCCGCGCTCCGAGCCGCCGGACCGGTGTTCATCATCGGCATCGCACTGATCGCTATCAACCTGCTCCTGGCATTCCTGGCCCCGTGGGTTTCGGCCTATGACCCCATCGCCAGCAATTCCGACGCCGCCCTGCAGGGCCCCACCGCGGCACACTGGCTGGGGACGGACATGTACGGACGCGACGTACTCTCCCGAACCCTGAACGGCGGCCGCTACGCACTGCTTGTCACCTTCCTGGCAACGACCATCGCCGTGGCTGCTGGTGCGCTGCTCGGCTGCCTGGTTGCATTCCTGAACAACTGGTTCGACGACGTCGTGATGCGCGTTGTCGATGCAATCCTCTCGGTTCCGACGATTCTGGCACTGTTGGTTGTGGTTGCCGTCTTCGGCAGCGGGATGTGGGTGATCGTGCTGGCCGTGGTGGTTGTCTACACCCCGGCAGTAACCCGCGTGGTGCGTGGCGCAGCCCGTTCGGTCAGCTCCCTGGACTACGTCACCGCGGCCAAGGCCCGCGGCGAGCGTGCCGGTCCCATCGTGGTGCGCGAGATCCTTCCCAACGTGCTCGACGTCGTCCTGGTTGAATATGCCATGCGCGCCAGCTGGGTGGTTCTGCTGATTTCCTCGCTGTCCTTCCTGGGCTTTGGGGCCAACCCGCCGGCCCCGGACTGGGGGCTGATGGTCGCTGAGAACCGCACGGCCCTGACAGTGGTGCCGTTGGCCACCCTGGGGCCCATCGTGGCGCTGGCGACCTTCGTGATTGGGCTGCACCTGACAGCCGACGGACTGGGCAAGAAGCTCGGCGTTGACCGTGCCATGACAGGAGTGCAATGAGCATCGATGCAAGTGTGAGCGGTCCGGTCCAGGCGCCGGCCCCCGCTGGCGCAGCCGTGTCCGTGGAGAACCTGTCGATTTCCTATGCCGCCGGCAATGCCCTGGTGCCGGTGGTTCGGGACGTCTCCTTCAGCATTGCCGCAGGCCATACCTTCGGACTGGTGGGGGAGTCCGGCAGCGGAAAATCCACCGTGGCACGAACCCTGTTGGCGCAGCTGCGGGCCGGGTCCAAAGTCATCGGCGGCACGGTTCGGGTGGGCGCCCAAGAAGTCTTTGCGCTTGCCCCTGCCGAATTGCGCGCCCTGCGCGGGGGAACCGTTGCGCTGGTGGCTCAGAACGCCGGGCAGGCACTGACCCCGTCCATGAGGATCGGCTCCCAGGTGCACGAGGCCCTGACCAGCCACGGCATGACCGCCAGCCGCTCCCAGGTGCTGCTGGCCCTCGACCAGGTGCGCCTGCCCAACGTCAAGGACATGGCCAGGCGATATCCCCATGAGCTCTCCGGCGGCCAGCAGCAGCGCGTCAGCATCGCCATGGCCATTGCCGCAAGGCCCGACGTTCTGGTGCTTGACGAGCCAACCACCGCCCTGGATGTGGTGACCCAGGCCGCCGTACTGCGGCTGATCAAGGACCTGTGCCACGAACTGCAGACGGCAACGCTGATCGTCAGCCACGACCTCGGCGTGGTGTCCGGCATGGCCGATGACGTGGCGGTCATGCGCAACGGAAGGATCCTGGAAAACCAGCCAACCGCCGCGTTGTTTGGCAGTCCGCAGGCCGAGTACACCCGTGAGCTCCTGCGCGACGTGCCCAAACTCAAGACGCGGGGCGCCGGGGCCGGCAGGCCCGTCCCTGAGTCGGGGGACCCGTCGCTGAACGAAGTCCTTGTCGATTGCAAGGACGTGACCATTTCCTACAACCCAAGCGGGCCCCCTGCAGTCGATTCCGTAAACCTGCAGATCCACCGGGGGGAAACCCTGGCGGTGGTCGGGGAATCTGGAAGCGGCAAGTCCACCCTCGCCTGGACCTTGGCCGGGCTCAGAGGCGCAACCTCCGGAAGCTTGCGCGTCGAGGGCGGCGGTTCCGGACGTACCGGCGGCGACCTTGGAGAACCGGTGTCCAACCGCAGCCTGGAACTGCGCAGGATGGTTCAACTGATCTTCCAGAACGCCGATACGTCGCTGAACCCGCGACGCACGGTGGCCGCGGCGATCAAGCGCCCGTTGCGTCTTTTTGGCACCGTCCCGCGTTCGCGGGAGAAGGCACGCGTGGAGGAGCTCTTGACCGAGGTGGGCCTGCCGGCCAGCTTCGGCAAGCGGCTTCCGTCACAGCTCTCCGGAGGGCAGCGGCAACGCGTGGGCATCGCCCGGGCCCTGGCTGCGGGCCCCGATTTGATCATTGCCGATGAGATCACCACGGCATTGGATGTCTCGGTGCAGGCCGACATCCTGGAACTGCTGTCCGGGCTGCAGCGCACCCACGGGCTCAGCACGCTGTTCATCAGCCACGATCTCGCGGTGGTTGCCGATGTCGCAGACCGGGTGGTGGTCATGAAGAACGGGCGGATGGTGGAAGTTGGGCCCGTTGAGGCGGTCCTTGCCGGGCCCAACCATCCCTACTCCGCCTCCCTGCTCGCCTCGGTGATTGAACCTGGCGACCTTGACTTGCCGTCGGCCCCGTCCGAGGAACAGACTTGGAAAGACGACCCCGAAGGCGGTTGGGAAGAGCCCGGCAACGGGCACCTCATCCGAAAATGGAAGGACGCCTGAACTGGATGAAATATGTCGAATCACCGCAAGAAATCTTTACCGAGGACGCATGGATCGAGCTGTCGGACGGGACCCGGTTGCACGCCAGGATCTGGCGTCCGGTGGACTCGGAGTCCACGCCGGTTCCGGGGCTGCTTGAATACCTGCCGTACCGGCTCGATGATTGGACTGCTCCACGTGACAACGAGCGCCACCCGTACTACGCCGGACACGGCTACGCCTCGGTGCGTGTGGACATCCGCGGCACGGGAAGCTCCGGCGGCCTTTTCGTCGACGAATACTCCGAGCAGGAGCAGGCTGACGGGCTGGAGGTCATCGCCTGGATTGCCGCCCAGCCGTGGTGCACCGGAAGCCTGGGGATGTTCGGGATCTCCTGGGGTGGATTCAATTCACTGCAGATGGCCGGGCACGCCCCTGAGGCGCTGAAGGCCATCGTGACCGTATGTTCCACCGACGACCGGTATGACAACGACGTGCACTACATGGGCGGAGCCATGCTGGGCATCGACATGGCCTCCTGGGGCGGGACGATGTTCGCGTTCAACGCCCGCCCGCCACGGCCCGAGATCGTGGGGGAGGATTGGATCGTCCGATGGCGTGAACGGCTGGAAAAAACGCAGGCGATGACCGGCCAGTGGCTGCGGCACCAGGAACGCGACGACTACTGGCGCCAGGGGAGCGTCTGCGAGGACTATTCCTCCATCAAGGCGGCGGTGCTGGCAGTGGGCGGCTGGCACGATCCCTACCGTGACACGGTGCTGCGCCTGCTGGAAAACCTCGATGCCCCGGTGCGGGGGATCATCGGCCCCTGGTCGCATCAATACCCGGACCGCGGATATGCGCCGGGCCCGGGAATCGATTTTTTGGGGCAGACCCTGGCCTGGTGGGACAAATGGCTCAAGGGCAGGGACAACGGTGCCGATCAGGGCCCCGGGCTCCTTGCCTACCTGCCCGAGGGCGACCGTCCTGCAACATACTACGACGAGCGCCGGGGTGCTTGGCTCGGCCTCGACGGCTGGCCTGCCCATCAAGTCACCGGACAGCAGCAGGCGCTGTCGCAGGGCAGCTGCTCGACGCCGGCGTCCGAAGGGCTGGCAACGGTGCGCAGCCCCCAGCAGACCGGGGCCGACGCCGGGCGCTTCTTCCCCTTCGGCAACGCCACCGACCTGCCTCCCGACCAGCGCAGCGAGGACGGGCGCTCCACCTGCATCGATTTCAGGGCCTTGGCCGAAGACACCGGGATCCTGGGCAACGCCAAGGTGCGGTTGCGCTTGTCATCCGACGCACCCGAGGCCAACATCATTGCCAGGCTGTGCGACGTCGCCCCCGATGGGGCATCGACGCTGGTGACCCGCGGCGTGCTGAACCTGAACAAGCGCGAAGGCCGGGACAAAACTGTGCCGCTGCCCGTGGGCGAATTCGTTGAGGTGGACTTCGCCTTGGTGGCCGTGGGCTACGTTGTGCCCGCCGGGCACACGCTTCGCCTTGCACTGTCGTCCAACTACTGGCCGTGGATCTGGCCCTCGGCGGTCGAGGCGACCCTGACCATCGACCTGGCCGCCAGTTCCCTGGAGCTTCCGCTCTTTGGGGGCCAGGGGGAACCCGGCGCCGGACTGCGGGAGGCCATTGAGAAGGCCCGCACCAACGACGGCCTGGTGGTGGGGACCGGGCTTGGAGAGCCTCAGCAGCCCCCGCGGCTGCCGGTGGATTACCTCAGCAACGAGGGCGTACAGGTCGACGAAAAGTACATTGCAACCTCCCAACGCAGCGTGCACCACGACATCGAGACCGGCGTATGGACGCTGGATGTCGACCCGGGCTACGGGGGTTCGCGTAAATACCCCGATGGTCTGGTCTTCACCGAGTTCAGCCGCGAGACCTATACGATCCGTGAGGGCGACCCGCTCAGCGGACAGGCGCGTTCTGCCTGGTTCATCGAGCTTTCCAACGCCGGATGGTGCGCACGCCTGGAAACCGAATCGGTGCTCGGATCCACGGCCGAGGACTACGTGCTGACAAACAGCATCAGTGCCTGGGCCACCGTTGGCGACGGCGACGAAGAATTGGTGGCACGGAAGCAGTGGAAGGAAACCATCCCCCGCACCTCGACCTAAACCGTCCATAACGGGTGAGTCTCCCCCGGTCTCCATGCTGGCTGTGTTGACACAGTGGCGGTTGCGTTGGCCGTCGTGGCGCTATTCCCTTCTCCCATTCGACGGGTCAGAGGAGTCCTTGTCGTCGTCCTGCTTGTGGTCGGTGCAGCAGTTCTGGTTTAGTACAGCTGCGTTCCGTCGCGGGGTCGCAGTGGTGGGTGCGTGCGTCCGCAGCCGGCATCCGCCGCGGACTGCTCAACCGCAGTACAGCTCCCGAAGTACTTCTGGCATCCACCGGCGACCGCTATTTATTACGGGCTGGCCTGGTTCTGTACCGTGCTCGCTAGTGCTGTCCAAAAGAATATTGGTGACAGTGCCAGCGCCAATTCTGCTCACCCGATTCAGGAACTGCAATCAGGTCCAAGCTACCCGGGCAACACTGTAGGGGAATAGACGAGCAAGCGGGCCTGGCACGTCTCAACGAGGCCTGAGGGAACACGGCCGGCAGCCCGGGCGGGGAGCTGGTTACCGCCGTCGGTCCAATCCCCTGATGGCAGTGCTCACCGCCATCGCCCAGCCAAGAACGCCGGCGAGACAAACCCGCTCGGCGAGACCCAACAGACTCGGCTTCAGAACGGTAGTCAACCCCAGAGAGGCGAGCCCGAGGGACGCAATTACCGCGAGGGTGAGCGCCGCCGGGTAGGCCTTCGCCAGTTCCGTATTGTGGCGTATCCAGCGCGTCAGCACAAGAATGCCGGCCAGCGCAGCGATAAATCCTGTACCGGCCACGAAGAGATGGACTGTGCCAACCGTCGTCGCCGGTCCCGGACCAACGTCAGTTGGAAAAAAGGCCAGGACGGCCGAGCTAAGTCCCCCTACAGACATCAGAACCGTACCGGTCCGCCGCAAGTTGGAGGGCAAGCCGATCCGATTGATGGCGGCGACAGCGCAGCAGGTAGTGACGGTCCGGCCAAGAAAATTCACGTTCATGATCCACCCGTACGGACCAACGGCGAGGTTGCTTTCAGCATCACTGATGACGCTGTAATGCGGTGGGAGGAATTGGAGCGCCACGTCCACTAAGACATAACCGGCGACACCAGCCATGGCTGCGGTGGCCAGCCTTCGTCGGGCTTTGTTCTGTGTCAGCAGCGTCATGGTTCCAGCTTTCCACAGCACACCCGTTTTTGGTGGGGCCGCGCCATGGCGAGGCGTCACTTCAGCTGGTTGCCTCGCAAGGCAGTCCGGTGGCGCTAGATGCTGGGCACCGTTCTGGGCCGGACCACGAACCACAGCATAGCCATGGCCAGCAGCGAGCACGTGCCCATGATCAATGCCATGGGAGCAGCCGTGGCCACGCCCACAATGCCCACAACCGGGGTAATCAATCCGGCAAAGCCAAAGTTTGTGGCTCCCATGAGAGAGGCCGCGGTGCCGGCCTGCTTCCCATGGCGGGTCAGTGCCTGGACCTGTACCGAGGGGAACATGAAGCCCGTGGCGCAGATGAAGAACCACAAGGGGATGATGACTCCCCACAGGCCAAAGCCCAACTTGTCGAACACCACCATGGCCACGGCTGCGGTTACCTGGGCGACCGTTGCCCACGCGATGACCCATTGCGGACCTATGCGGCGCATGATGCGCGAGGCGGCTTGCACACCGGACACCACGCCCAGGGAATTCACGGCGAATAGATAGCCGTATTGCTGCGGAGTGAAGCCAAATGTGTTTTGGAACAAGAACGTGGAAGCGGAGAGATACGTGAACAGGGCGGCAAAGTTCAGTCCGCCCACCAGGATGGTGCCTACGAAGATCCTGTCGCTGAACACGGCCTTGTACCTGTCGGCGGCGCGAACGCCGTCGGACTTCCGCTTCTCAGCGGGCAGGGTCTCAACGATGAACATGAACGTGGCCACAACCACCATCGCCCCGTAAATGGCTAGGAACCAGAAGATTCCGGGCCAGTGCATGATGCTCAGCAACTGTGAACCGATCACGGGGGCAAGAATCGGGGCCATGCCATTCACCAGGGCCATGCGGGAGAGCATTTTCACCAGCTGGTAACCGCCAAAGAGGTCCCGGATCATGGCCATGGCCACCACGGCACCGCCAGCGGCACCTATGCCCTGCAGCACGCGGAACATGCCCAGCATGGTGATGTCCGTGGACATGGCGGCCCCAATGGAGGCGGCTACGTGCACGGCAGTTGCAAGGATCAGCGGCATGCGGCGGCCAAATTTGTCGCTAAAGGGGCCCACGATCAGCTGCCCGGCGGCGAAACCGATGGTGGTGGCGGTCAGAGTCAGCTGGACAGCGGTGGCGCTGACACCCAGCTCCTTGCCAATGATGGGAAATGCCGGCAGGTACAAATCGATGGTGAAGGGGCCCAGCGCGGTCAACAGGCCCAGCACTAGAACATAGATCAGCTTTTGCCGACGGGATAGGGAATCACCTGGGTGAATGGTGGTGGTCAAAACGAGAATCCTCAAAAATCATGGTGTTCAGAAGTGCTGGGGTACCGTAAAAATGAAGTGCCCAATGGTTCATGGTATGTGCATTTTGGGCCGCCGATGCGACGAAATGAAAAGAGGTGAGCATGAGCACAAAAGGGCAACTTCAAGAGAGGTGTTGTCATTTCGCAACCACGCCCGGGAACGGCAGCGCCCACGCCAAGCATGATGGATGGTAATTTTGACTCTACGGCGGTGCCTTGACCAGAAGGAACCGCAACGATCTTGGGCCTGCACGCGTGCCATGAAGGACGCCGCAGACCATAAACTACGGAGGCGGACTCAGTGACGATAGTGCAAAAGGACGTGCATATCGAGGCAGACGAAAGCTTGAAGGAGCGGGGCTCAGCGCTGGTGGAGACGGCAAAGACTGCCTTCCGCCTTGTCCCGCGCCAGCTAAACGACGAAATTGCGTTGGCCAAGCTGGAACTTGGAGACAAGAAATCCCGGGTCACCGGCGTGGCAGTCTTTGCGGCCCTTGCTTTAGTCTTCGTCTTCCTCCTGGTCATCGCCCTCGTGGTGGCCGCCATTGCGGGGCTGGGTACAGTCCTTCCGTTGTGGCTCTCAGCGCTGATTGTCACCGCCGCACTGTTGGTGGTGCTGGGCATCTGTGCACTGATTGCGGTGAAGAAGTTCAAGTCCTTGCTTCCGCTGCTGCCCGAACTCGCGTGGCGCGGAATTCGCTACGACTTGGGCGTCGCACAGCACGGCCGTGACTTCGACCCGGCAAGTCTTGACCCCGAACCCATGACGCGCGAACAGAAGAAGGCGAAGAAGGCCGAGGCGGAGGAAGCCAAGGCCAAGGCTGCGGCAGAGCGTGCTGCCAAGGACGCCGAGAACGGCCCCACAGCCAACACCACAGAGCTTCTTGCACGCACCAAGGCGCGCCGCGAACACCTGCTCAGGCTGCGCGAGGATCTCCTCGTCGAAGCCGATGTGAAGAAGCAGGCGACTTATCTTGTGGCCACAGCCAAGAGCAAGGCCAAGGAAACAGTGAACCAAGCCGCTGCCGGCGCCGTGCAGCAGAGCGTGGACACCGTCAAGGAACGCTGGAAGCCCTTGGCCGTCTTCGCCGTAGCAGCTACCGCCTGTGTGGTCTTCCTGCGCAAGTTGATGAAGAAATAGTCTTCGCGCCCATTCACCGCCCTTTACTGCCATAACCTAGTCAGTGAATGCCACCACAAAGCCGCCGTCACCGGCGCAGCCCAAACCACACATCTAAAGGGGTGAATGAAATCTCCGGCAATTCCAGCGCTTCCGCGGTGGGCTCTGATGCCATCCTGACGGTTCCCAACCTCATCACCGTCGTCAGGTTTCTTGGCACGCCCGTCTTCGTGTGGCTGGTGCTGGCTCGCCAGGAATATGGGTGGGGGGTGTTTGTGCTGGCCCTCATGGGCAGCACAGACTGGATCGACGGATTCGTTGCGCGGAAGCTGAACCAGACCTCCAAGCTGGGTCGGATCATGGATCCAGTGACTGACAGAGTGGCGCTGGTA
The DNA here is from genome assembly GCF_030540645.1 of Arthrobacter sp. Lineage (GTDB taxonomy): Bacteria > Actinomycetota > Actinomycetes > Actinomycetales > Micrococcaceae > Specibacter. The sequence continues at coordinate 6,105 of NZ_JAUNVV010000052.1, read as the reverse complement.
GCCGTCATAATCACCATGGTGATTGCCGGGTTCCTGCCACTGTGGCTGCTCCTGCTGCTGTTGATTCCCGACGTCGTCCTACTGAGCGCCACGCTGTACTTCTTCCGTGGAGACGCGGATCTAAAGGTCACTTTGCTGGGCAAGACGCGGACTGCGGCGTTGATGATCGGCACACCCATGCTGCTCCTGGCGAAGGCGTTGGATTCGGATTTCACCTTTGTGCTCAGTTGGGTATTCCTGGGCTCGGCCATGATCATGCACGTCATCGCGTTTTATCAGTACTTTGTAGCACTCCTGCAAAAACACCGAGAGTTGCATCTGCCAGCTGGCACTGTGCAGGGCCGCCCATGATGTGGCTTGCCGTAGCGAGCGCGGTGGCTGGAGCATTCTTCCTGGCCTTTGGTGCACAACGTCAAGGCAGTGCCGTGCAAAACAACACGGGCGGGCTGGCTCTGGGTGGCTCGGGTTTCTTACGGCTGCTGCGAAACCCCCGCTGGGTGTTGGGGCTGACACTGCTGGGTATTGGCATGGTGCTCAACGTCGTGGCATTGACGCTGGGGACACTGACGGTGGTGCAGCCCATTGGCGCCATTGCGCTGGTGATCACCACGATCGTGAATTCCCGTGACCAGGGAATTCGGCTCAACAGGGCCACCGTGGTTTCCATAACCGCCTGTGTTGCGGGCAGTGCGCTATTTGTGTTGCTGGCGGTCAATGTCGTGCGCGAAAACACCCACGTCACCTCCACACAGGAGTTGACAGTTGTGCTGTTGTTGGCCTCTGTGGTGATCATTTTTGGTGGGGCTTTTGTCATTTTCAAGCAAAGGCTCAAAGCGTTCTTTTTCATTCTGGGTTCGGGTGTGTTGTTTGGCTTCGTGGCCGTGTTGACACGCATCATTTCGAAGCAGATATTTGACCCCAATGGGCTTTTTTTATTGAACGTGCAGTGGTATTCGATCATTGCAATAGCCGTGGCCGGTGGGCTCGGCAGCTGGTTTGTGCAAAGTGCCTATGCCAGCGGCCCTCCGGATCTGGTGATTGCCGGGCTGACGGTCATTGATCCGATCGTCGGCATCAGCATCGGCATCGTCATTTTGAGTGAGCTGCGCGACAACGTTCCACCGGTCGTGGCGATTGCCATGGGAGGTGCCGCGATCCTTGCTATCGTTGGGGTTATTGCGCTGTCAAGACACCACCCGGACGTGGTGAAGCGGCGCAAAGCCGCCAAGAAACAGCAGCGACAGTAACGGGCCGTCCCGCGGACCAAACCAGTAGCCACCAGGAGTTTTATCCGTGACATCCACCCCGAGTGACCGCGTCGACAAGCCGCTCACCATCTTGATTGCCGCAGACACCTACCCTCCCCACATCAACGGGGCAGCCCAGTTTTGCTTCCGTCTGGCAACGGGGATGACGGCTAGGGGACACAATGTTCACGTGATGGCCTGCCGGCCGGACGGCGGCCCCATGTTCACTGAACAACGCCCCGAAGCAACGGTGCATCGCTTGCGGTCACGGCCCGTGCCCACGCACGAGTACTTCAGAATCTGCCTGCCATGGGAGATCAAGAAGGATATTGCCACCCTCTTCGATGAGATCCAGCCTGATGTGGTGCACGTACAGAGCCACTACATGATTGGCGAGCACGTGGTGTATGAGGCCGTCCGCCGTGGCATCCGCGTAGTGGCAACGAACCACTTCATGCCCGAGAACCTGAACCCGTTCCTGCCGTTCCCGCAGTGGTTCAAGAACATTGTCGGCCGCGTCTCCTGGCGCGACATGGGCAAGGTCATGAGCCAGGCCGATGTTGTCACAACACCTACCCCTCTGGCGGCCGAGGCCATGCACCAGCACGCCTTCCTGCGGAAAGTCCTGCCGCTGTCCAACGGCATCGAGGCTGGCAACTACGAACTGGCAGAGGGTGAAACGATCCCACGCCACGACTACCCGATCGTTGCCTTCGTGGGCCGACTGGCTGAGGAAAAGCACATTGACGTCCTCATTGACGCCATTGCCAAGACACCGGTGGACCTGAACCTGCACCTGATTGTGGTGGGCGGGGGCGAGGTCAAGTCAGCGCTCAAGGCACAGGCCGAGAAGCTTGGCTTGGGCAACCGGGTGACGTTCACCGGCCTGATCAGCGACGCGGAACTGCGTGAGGTTTACCTGAAGACGGATCTGTTCGTCATGCCCGGGACGGCTGAGCTCCAGTCCCTGGTGACGTTGGAAGCCATGAGCGCCTCCACCCCCGTGGTGCTGGCCAACGCCATGGCCCTGCCCCACCTTGTGGACCCGGGCGTCAACGGCTACCTGTTCACGCCAAACGACAGCGACGACCTGGCGCAGAAGATCACCACGATCATGCGCCTGTCACCGGAGGATCGTGCTGCGATGGGTGCTGCGAGCCACTCCATGGTGGCTAGGCACGGGCTGCAGGCAACTCTTGACACCTTTGAAGACATTTATCGTGGCGGTAGCTACGAGGATCACGCAGTTTAGGTCTTCACCCCTTAGGATTGTAGGAGTGCTTTTCCTTGAGCAGCATTTCAGGGCAGGGCACGTTTGCATGGGGCCATAGCTCAGCTGGTTAGAGCGCGGGACTCATAATCCTAAGGTCCTCGGTTCAAGTCCGAGTGGCCCTACGTGCAAATCCCCCGGAACCAACACGGTTCCGGGGGATTCTTCGTTTAACGGCCATGCCCGGTGTGGGTCGGGTCCGCCGAGGCAGAAATGACCTGCGGGGGCTGTTGTGGTGATCGGAGGCTGCTATAGCGGCCTCCGATCACCACAACAGCCCCCGCAGGCGTTTGGCGCCTACTCTCCGGAGAGTTCTGCGGTGATTTCGGCGGCGCGGGCGGCTGCGGACTCGGCTCCGGCCTTTACAATTGCCGGCAGTCCCTGGCGGTCAAACGTCGCAATGGCCTGTTCCGTGGTGCCCTTGGGACTCGTAACCGCGCGGCGCAGCTCGGTGGCGTTGGCGCCGGGCTCAGCCAGCATCATGCCGGCACCAGCCACGGTTTCACGGGCCAGCACCTGAGCAATTTCAGGGGCCAGACCAAGCGCTTCCCCTGCTGCAGCCATCGCTTCAGCCAAGTAGAACGCGTAGGCAGGCCCTGAGCCGCTGATTGCGGAAACGGCATTCTGCTGCTCTTCCGGAACGTCAAGAACCACGCCGGAGCCATCGAAAATCGCATGAGCATCCGCCAAGTGATGTTCCTCGACACTCGATCCGCCGGACAAGGCGACCACGCCACGGCCAACCTTCAACGGCGTGTTCGGCATTGACCGCACTACGGGCTGGCCAGGGCGCAATGCGCCCTCAAGCTGCTCCAAGGAAACGGCGGCGGCGACGCTGATGACCACTGCGCTGGGATCAAGAGCGGTAGAAATTTCGCGGCACAGGTCAATAATGCCCACGGGCTTCACACCCAGAATCACCACGCTGGCACCTTGAACGGCTTCCGCATTGGCGCCGGATTCCTCGTTGGAGGCCAGCGCCGTGACGCCGTGACGCTCCACCAGTTCGTTGGCTCTCTCGGGTCGGCGAACCGTCACAGTCACCGACGTTGGAGACACTCCGGCGGCCAGCATGCCGCCCAGAATCGCCTCTCCCATGGACCCACAACCAAGAAATACAATCTTTTTCATCATGCCCCCATCATTCTTGGCAGTGTCAGTGCACGCAAACTGGGAACGCTTTGGACGGACTCAAAACCCCCGAAAACAGGTTAACGGCAAACGCACAGCTTGCGCCCCGGCTATTCTCAACCACGGGCCGTAATCTTTTAAGTACCTCATAAGGGTGCGAGTGATGATCGGACTGGCCTTGTCCTGAAGGCCAGTCAAATCGCCGAAGAACTCGCCAGTGTTTCCCCCCATCCACTGGCGCAGACGCTTCGGCGATTTCACGTTAACGGCCCTTTTTCTCCAGGCTTCCGCGCAGCCGGGTCTTGTGGCGCCAGAGAAGCGTCTAGGAAAGTGTCTGGCCCAAGTGCACACGGGCAAATTCCAGTGTTTCGGCCAACCACTCCTCGCGCTGCCCAGCCCCTTTGGCCTTACGGGTGGAAACTTCTGCCACCACGGCGCCGTCGAACCCGTTGGCGGCAATGTGTGTGAGCACTTCCACGCACTCCTGCGTACCGTGGCCCGGGATCAGGTGCTGATCCTTGGTGGAGGAGGTGCCGTCGGTCAGGTGGATGTGCCGCAG
>NZ_JAUNVV010000052.1:0-1798 GCF_030540645.1 Arthrobacter sp. | reverse complement strand
GCCAGCCGAATCAGTGCGCCCGCGTCCTGGCTGTCACCGTTGTGTGTCACCAACACCTCAACGCCGTCGTAGCCCAGATCGGCCGCAATGGCGAAGCCGTCATGAACCGACAGTGGGTACACCGAGGCCGTGGAAAGCGCCACGGGAATGGGCCGTTTGGGTCCTGTCTGAGCCTCCACGGGCTGTTCGACCGGGTCATTGCTGGGTGCGTGCGTCATCTATGCCTACTTCGTGTCCGAATTTCTCAGCTTACCAACGTGCGCAGGCGGATCCAGCGGACCATCGAAAACCAGCTGGTCGAGGCGCCGCAGAATCAGGCCTTCCCGTAGCGCCCAAGGGCTGATCTGCATGGTTGTCACATTGAAGAGTTCAAGGGCGGTCTGCGCCACCAGGGCGCCGGCCAAAACCTGCGGAGCTCGTGCCGCGGAGACGCCGGGCAGGTGCAATCGGTCGGCTGAGGACATCGCCGAGAGCCGCTGGGACCACAAACCCAGGTCACTAAGGTGCAGTTCCCTTCGCACATACGGCCCCATGGACGACGGCGCCGCCCCGGTGATGCGTGCCAGCGCCCGGAACGTCTTGGAAGAGCCCGTGACGATGTTGGGTGTACCGAGTGCCTGCGTGAGGGCGATGGGTTCCTTCAGGGTCGCTTTGATGTGCTTGCGCAGGCGTTTGATGCTCTTGGCTGTGGGAGGGTCTTCCGCGAGCCACTCGCGGGTCAGCCGGCCGGCACCCAACGGCACCGAATGGGCCAGATCAGGCAGTTCGTTGGAGCCTTGGGATATTTCAAAGGAGCCACCGCCAATGTCCAGATTCAAGATGGTCCCTGCACCCCAGCCATGCCAGCGGCGCACAGCGAAGAACGTCATGGCGGATTCTTCCTCACCGGTGAGCTCAGTCAGGCGGATGGTGGTTTCATGCTGGACACGGGCCAAAACAGCGGCACCATTGGTTGATTCCCGGATGGCCGAGGTGCAGAACGCCAAAAGGTCCTTGGCCTGGTGCTTGGCCGCAAATTCCCACGCTTCAAGGATGAATTCAATCAGCTCATGCTGCCCCTCATCGTTAATGTTCCCGTCCGCATCAAGGTGCTTCACCAGGCTCAACGGTCGTTTGTGGGAGGCGAAAGGCACCGGGTTCGCTCCCGGGCGCGCGTCAACAAGAAGCAAGTGGACTGTATTGGACCCGATGTCGAGCACGCCTAATCTCATAGCGCCATTATTCTCCATCCGCGCCCTTCCATGTGAAAGGCCACTTGGTGGCGAAGCAACAAAGGCGTTACCCCGCCACCAAGTGGCCTTTCACAGCTCGCCGCAATCCTCACCCCACGGTGTACTCAGGGTTGCCCCAGGCGAACTCTACTTATGCAAACCTGCTCGACGGCGGTTACCAAGCACAATTCCTGCACCAAGAAGTGCCATCAACATGGCAGCACCCCACAGGGCGGCAGTATTGGCACCTGTATTGGCCAGATCATCCTTACCCTGTTCCATTGCCTGGTTGGCCAGAACCGTGAACGTGGCCTCCACCTTCCGCTTGGATGTTTCACCTTCGAGGATGACGGTGTGCTGACCCAATGCGAAATTAGCTGGCACGTTCCAGGTAAAGGCAACGTTCCCCTTGGCATCTGTCACGGCAGTTCCAAGGTCAACAACGTCACTGTGCACACTGCCCGCCACAGACTCACCGGGTTCAAATCCTGAACCGGTGAACGTGAGGCTCTGGCCTTGCCGGACATCCTTCGCCACAACCACTCCTGCAGCAGGAGTGGTTGCAGAGTCAGACGTGGTTGCCGGAG
>NZ_JAUNVV010000051.1:12798-25350 GCF_030540645.1 Arthrobacter sp. | reverse complement strand
CAGCACCAATTATCGACTACTTGCCCGCGGCAGCAGCCAGGATGGTTTTTGCCAAGGGTCCGCCCGTGACAGCGCCCAGGTCACCGTCCTCAACAAAGACGGCAACGGCAATGTCACCCTGGGCAGCGATGACCCACGAGTGCGTGCGCGGCGGCACATCATTGCCATACTCGGCAGTGCCTGTTTTGCCGATCGCGCCCGGCCCAGGCAACTCCCCCAGGATGTTCAGATAGCCCTCGGTGACAACGGCACGCATCAGTGTGCGCAGGTCCGCCGCTTCCTTGGCAGTCAGCGCCGCGCCCTCTGCAGCCTTGGCTTTGCCGTCGTACCCATCGACAAGGCGGGGCACCACAGCAGAACCCTTCACCACAGTGGACATCATGGTGGCCATGTTCAGCGGGGAGACCTGCACCTTGCCCTGGCCAATCATGGAGGCGGCATGCTCGGTGCCGGCCGAGTCGCGCGGCACTGAGCCGGTAAAGGCGGCCAGGCCCAGATCATTCTCCATTCCAATGCCCAGCGCACCGGCTGCATCGGCCAGCTTTTCTTGGGAGAGGTTTTCGAATTGGGAGACAAAAGCCGTGTTGCAGGAATGAGCGACGGCGGTTGTCAGCGATATTTCCCCGGTCGCCTCGGGAGCGTAGCCGGGTGCGTTGAAGAACTTTTTGCCGTCAGCCGTGAATTGAGGGGTGCAGTTCACGGTGGAGCTTGGGGTCATGCCTTGGCGCAGCAGTCCCAGTGAGGTGGCGATCTTAAACGTTGATCCTGGCGCGTATTGGCCCAGGAAGGCCGTGTTGTAGCCTGCACTGTCAGGGCCGTTGGCGGACGCCAAAATGGCTCCGGTGGACGGGCGCATCACCACGATGGAGCTGGGTGTCTTGACCTCGGCCAGTGCATCTTCGGCAGCACTTTGCAACCCTGTGAGCAAAGTGGTCTTGACATCTTTACCGTCGGTGGGGTCCACGGAGAAGAGGGTCTTAGCCGGCGGGCTGGCCGCATCAGCCGGGATCCCGGCGTCGTTCGTGGCAGTGGAAGCCGTGGGGGTGGAAGTCGCTGGCGTTGCTGTAGTGGCCGCAACGGCGCTGATGGTCACGCCCGGGGTGCCAGCCAGTTGGGCGTCGAAGGAGGCCTGCAACCCGCCTGAACCCACCACCTGCCCGGCAACAACCTTCCCCTTGGACTTTTCAATGTCCTCGGCGGTGGCCTCGTGGACCGACCCGAGCAGGGCTTGGGCGAAGGTGCGCGACGGGGCCAGCGGTTGGGTGGCGGACGTGACGAGAACGCCCTTGACGGCGTCGAGCTTGGCCGGGTCCAAAGCTGCGAAAGCCTCCGCCCGCAAGGTGATTGCGTCGACAAATGCGACCGGGCCATAGGCCTTGACCTTGGCGGCATACGCCTCTGGATCAATGTCGATCAGGGCTGCGAGCGCCTTGGCACTGGTCTCGGCTTCGGCGTCGCTCAGGCCGTCCTTGTTGATGCCTACGATCTTCACGGGGCGCTCTTTGACGATCTCCTCACCATCGGCTGCTAGGATACCCGCGCGGACACCGTGGGTGGTGGTGAGCTTGAAACGGTCTCCTGCGGCCAGTTTTGGTTCCACCATTTCCGGCGTCCATGCGATGGTCCAGTCGTTGCCGTTGCGTTTCATGTCGGCACCGGTGGTGTACGTCCAGGGCTTCGCCACGTTCGGAATGGCCCAGGAGTAGTCCAGCGAGACGCGGGCGGTGTCATCCGTGATGGCAACACCGGCGACACTGACCGTGGGCCAGACCGCGCCGATGCTCTCTGATAGTCCGGTGAGTTCTTTTTGCACGTCCGCAGCAGGCTTGTCAAAGCTCAACTCCCCCACTGTGTGGGAGCCAAGCGCTTTGGCGAGGTCCTCTGCGGTGGACGTCCCGTTATCCTGCGGGGAACAGGCCGTCCCAGCAAGGACGAGGCCGAAGGTGAGAAGCAAGGTTGTGGCGCGGCGAATCATTGACTCCCTGACGTTGGTGTGTGCCTTCACACTACCCACAACTGGAGCTTGGCCCGTGCCGCTCTACTCGGAGGACGACTCAGGCGGCCGGAGGTTCTCCATGGCTTCCGTGGTGGCCTCGGTCATGTCATGGAGGAACCGTTGCACCAGGGCCAGTTCTTCCGGGGTGTAGTTGTGCAGGGTTCCCGCCAGCTGTGCGGCCAGCGGCATGAACAAATCGCGCCCAACACTCCGGGCATGATCGGTCATGGCGAGCTGGATCTGTCTCCGGTCGGTCTGGTTACGCAGCCGGTTGACGTGCCCGGACCGCTCGAGACGGTCAACCAGGGCAGTGGTTGCGGGCGAACTGAGATTCAGGGCCTCACCGAGCTTGCCCGGCGTCATCGCCTTGGCGTCACGTCCGGGACGAATCAAGAAGCCCAAGGCATTGAGGTCGGTGCGGTGCAGACCGTGCAGGGAGGCTGCCCGATCAACGTAACGATCTGATTCCAAGGTGAATTCACGCATAGCGGCGAAAAGCTCGGCGTGGGGCTGTGGAGGCTTCATGCATCAATCATCCTCCCTTTCCATACTTCTAGATTATATTATATCTTCACTATAGAATCTCTCCATAATGGAAGTATCATGTCACTATGAAAACTGTTGACTGGTCCCCCAAGCGTTGGCTGAGAATTGCCCTGCCCGCCATTTTGATTCTCATCTGGTTTGCGGCTGCCGGCATTGGCGGGCCCACGTTCGGGAAAATCTCCGACGTGTCCACCAATGACCAAGCAAGCTTCCTGCCCGCCAACGCCGAGTCCACGGTGGTGCTCGACTGGCAGGCTCGGTTTGTGGACACCCAGGCCATTCCCGCAGTGGTGCTGCTGACGAGCGAACAGCCCCTGACTCAGGCCCAGCTGGGGGAAATCTCTGCGCTGTCACAGAAAATGGGTGCGGTCACAGGGGTGCAGCAACCCGAGCCTCCGGCCACCACCACCATTGCCGGCCCCATCCCCTCTGCCGATAAATTAGCGGTGGAGTTTCTGGTGCCCATTACAGGGACTGAGGAAATCAACACAGTGGTGGGCGACTTGCGCCAGGTCCTGAAGGACTCGGCTCCCGCAGGCCTGACCGTCTACGTCACCGGACCCGCCGGCCTCACCGCCGACCTTGTCAGCGCCTTCGCAGGCATTGACGGCGTGCTGCTTCTGGTTGCACTGCTGGCCGTGTTCGTTATCTTGTTGGTGGTGTACCGCTCAGTGGTGCTGCCCATCCTGGTTCTTTTCACGTCCGTGGTGGCACTGAGCGCGTCCATTTTGGTGATCTACTACCTCGCCAGTTGGGACTGGATCAAGCTCAGTGGTCAAAGTCAGGGCATTCTTTCGATTTTGGTCATTGGCGCCGCCACCGACTACTCCCTTCTTTTAGTTGCCCGCTTCCGCGAGGCCCTGCACCAGGTCCAGTCCAAGTGGGCTGCCCTGGGCCGAGCCATGCGCGGAGCCTGGGAACCAATCCTCGCCTCGGGATCAACCGTCATCCTGGCCATGCTGTGCCTGCTGTTTTCAGACCTCAACTCCAACCGCTCCCTAGGCCCCATTGCGGCAATTGGCATCTTCTTTTCCCTGCTGGCGGCCTTGACCTGCCTGCCGGCACTGCTGGTGGTCTTTGGCCGTGTCGCCTTTTGGCCCTTCCGCCCCAAAGTTGAGCATGCACACGCCCACAAGCATGCCGCCCTGTCCAAGTCCCCACTGACTGAGGCGACCATGCACGACGTCGATCTGGGCCTTGCCGGGATTGGCGGCCTCTGGCGGCGGGTGGGTTTGCTGATTGCCCGCAAACCCCGCGTCACGTGGGTGGTGACACTTGTGCTGCTCCTTGCGGCAAGCACCGGAGTCCTGCAACTGCAGGCCAATGGCGTCTCCCAAACTGAGGTGATTCTGGGACAAAGCAATGCCGTGGACGGGCAGAAGGCCCTTGCCAAGCATTTCGACGGCGGCAGCGGATCTCCCGTAGTGATCATTGTTGACGAAAACAAGCAGGCACAGGTGCTGGCGGCCGTCACCGGCACAGCAGGAATAGCCGACGCGAGCTTCTACACCGGTAACGGCAGGCCCGACGCCGCGGCACAGCCCGTCGTGAAGGATGGCCGGGTGCTGCTCAATGCCACCCTGAAGGACCAGGCGGATTCCGACGCCGCAGAGCAGGTCGTGGTGGATCTACGTGATCATTTGCCCGCCGTGGATTCGGGTGTGTTGGTGGGCGGTGTTTCGGCCATTGCGCTGGACACCAATGTCACGGCACAACGGGACCTGGTAAAGATTGTGCCGCTGGTGCTTGTGGTCATCACCATCGTGTTGATGCTGCTGCTGCGCTCCATCGTGGCACCGCTGTTGTTGATTGGCTCAGTGGTGCTCTCCTACGCCGCAACCATGGGCATCTCGGCACTGGTGTTCAACCACGTGTTCGGCTTCCCCGGCGCCGACGCCACGGTCCCCTTGTTTGGCTTCGTGTTCCTCGTGGCCCTTGGCGTGGACTACAACATCTTCCTGATGACACGGGTGAGGGAGGAATCACTGCTCATGGGCACCCATGCCGGGGTGCTGCGGGCCCTCGGAAAAACCGGTGGTGTCATCACTTCCGCCGGCGTGGTGCTGGCTGCAACGTTTGCCGCGCTAGGAGTCATCCCACTGCTGTTCCTGGCCCAGCTGGCCTTCATCGTGGCGTTCGGCGTACTACTGGACACCGTGATTGTGCGCTCACTGCTGGTCCCGGCCGTGACCTACGACGTCGGCAACCACGTTTGGTGGCCATCCAAGCTCAGCAAGCGCGGACCCACAGGCACCCAGCGCAATGCGGATGCTCCCGAGCGTGTCGGCATTCCCATCCCCTAGCCTGCGCCCACTGCCCGCTGCCCGCTGCCCACTGAGGGGAAATATTGACTTAGCGTATGCTGGGGCAACTATTAGATTCGTGCTGGTCCGAAGGAGTTGGCGGCTGTGAAGGAACTTCGAAACATACCCCGGTGGGCGATGATCCTGTCTTTGTGCGCTGCTGCAGCTTCAGCCACATTTGCGGTGTTGGGGGTAGTCCACTTATTCACGGGGGCAGGGGCGGATCAAGTGCTCTTCGACGTTGTGATTGCCGCAGCGCTGGCACTCGGTGCCTGGTCCGTCGCCGTTAAAGGAAACCCCGCTCTTTCACGGCGAAGTGACAAAGCGCCCAACCGGCAGAGTCCCACCCGCTGGTAGTCTCGTGCGCTGACTAACCGCCGCTGACGGCCACCACGCCGGGGTTGTCCGGGTGGAACACGAGGCGGCGGTTGGCGATCTTATCGGTGAAGAACCTGTCGTGGCTGACCACAAGGACGGCGCCGGGGAAATGTAGCAGCGCCCGTTCCATGACTTGGGTGCTGGACATGTCCAAGTGGTTGGTGGGCTCATCGAGCACCAGCACGGAGGCACCGGAGAGCAGGCACTGCGCCATGGCCACGCGGGCGCGCTGGCCACCGGAGAGGTTGCCGATGCGCTGCTTCAAGTCGGCTTCGGAGAACTGGAACATGGCCAGAAACCTGTTGACGGATTTCTTCGTCGCCGTCAACGCCAGGCTGTCCGGCATCGCATTGACGGCGTGCGTGACGGTGTCCTCGGGATCAAGCTCCTCAAGGACCTGGTTGTAGGAGACCAGTCCCCCGCCCTTGGCCCAGGTGACATACCCGGAATCGGCTGCTTCCTCTCCCGTCAGGGCCCGCAGCAGCGTTGACTTTCCGGAGCCGTTGGAACCGAGCACCACAATCCTGTTGCCACGACGAATCTCAAAGCTGAGGTCGCCAAATAGGGTCCGTTCACCATAGGACTTAGTGAGCGACTCCACACGGCACAGCACGTCCTTGACGTGCAGGCCCCCATAGATTTCGGTGATGATCTTGTCCACGGGACGCGGCGTGCGCGACTTCTTGATTTTCGAGAGCTTGGAATCCAGGCCTCGCGACGCAGCCTTGGCGGCCTCGCGCCGGTCGGAGATCCCCTCCGCTTCAAACGCCAGCAGTTCGGATTCATGCACATACTGGCTCTCGAGGCTTTTGAGCCGGAACTGCTTGGCCACCACGTAGTCGCCGAAGTTGCCTGGGTATTCGTGCAGGTGAAAGTTCTCAACCTCGATGATGCGGGTAACCACCGCGTCGAGGAACTTCCTGTCGTGGGAGACAATGATGGCCGCTCCCCTGAAGTTCTTGAACCATCCTTCGAGCCATTCCACACCGGCCACATCAAGGTAGTTGGTGGGCTCGTCAAGGAGCAATACGTCAGGGGCTTCCAACAGGATCTTGGCCAGTGCGGCACGGTTCCGCCAACCGCCGGAAAGCTCGTCGATGGCGCACACGCGGTGGGCTTGGTTGAACCCAAGGGTTGTCAGCACTTTGTCGATGGAGCGTTGGTAGTCCCACCCGTCCACCCTGTCCATGTCGGCGAAGAGCTCGGATTGCCGGTGGATCAGCTTGTCCATCTCGGCGTCAGAGGGCCCAACGGCGAGCGCAGCATCGATCTGGGCGAGTTCAGCTTCAATGTCCACCACGTGCGCAAACACTTCCTCCAACACTTCAAGGATGGTGGAGCTGCCGTTGAGTTCAGAAAACTGGGAGAAGTAGCCTATCTTCGTGCCCAGCTCCACGCTGACCGTACCGGAGTCCGGTTCCACCTGGTCCAAAACAAGTTTCAGTAGCGTGGACTTTCCCGAACCGTTGCGGCCAATCAAGCCCACCCGGTCCCCGGCCTCCAGCTTGAAGAACGCTTCGCGGAGCACCTGGACCTTGTCGAAGCGCACGGAAACGTCATTGAGGCGGATCAAGCTCATGGGGGTGTTGTCCTTCTGGTTGTGCAGGAAGCCGTTTGTGCAGGCAGCGGGGCTGGGAACACCCGTTGACCATTTTACCGCGTCGCAGCGGAGCCGTCCGCGATCTGCGCAGCTCCCACATCTGCCTGCCCACAGGTGTACATGACTGTTACTACAGCTCCTGCGGGTGACCGGCCACGCCCTTCACTCATACTGCAGCTCCTGCGGGTTCCCTCGCTGAGCACCCGCATAAACCGCAATATGAACCGTAGGTGTGGCGGCACACCCGCATCAGCTGCCAAATTCTTCTGGAATCTCCCAGCTGTCCGTGCCAATGTTGGGTCATGGGAACCATGATTGATTTCAATGCGGCAGGACAGCAGTTTCAGGCCTACCGTTCAGAGCCGTCCGGACCGCCGCGGGGTGCGGTACTGGTCATCCACGAAATTTGGGGACTGGTCCCGCACATTCGAGATGTTGCAGACAGGTTTGCGGCGGCCGGGTATCTGGCAGTGGCGCCCGACCTGATGGGTCTGGCCGGTCTGGATGCCGTGCTGATGGCTGAACTTGGTGCACAACGCGCCGACCCCGCCGCGCAGTCGGAGATCCAGCCGAAGATCCGCGCCGCCATGGCTCCGCTGAATTCCCCGGAGAAGGCGGCATTCATCAGGGCGGGGGTCGCCGCAGTGTTTGAGCAGCTGCAGTCCTCGCCCGAGGGTGCGGGGCGGACGGCTGTGGTGGGCTACTGTTTTGGCGGCACGTATGCCTTTGCCCTGGCCGTGGAGGAACCGCGCCTTGCAGCGGCCATCCCTTTCTATGGGCATGCCGACTATTCAGTGACCGAACTTTCCGCCATCACGTGCCCGGTCTTAGCGTTCTACGGTGCCGACGACTCCGCCTTGGTGGACGCCCTGCCAGAGCTGGCCACTCACATGAAGGAGGCGGGCGTCGACTTCCGCCACACCGTTTTCAACGGTGCCGGGCACGCCTTTTTCAACGACGGCAACCCGAGAATGTACCGCGCCCAAGCGGCACAGTCCGCCTGGACGGCAACACTGGATTTCCTCGAGCAGCAGCTCTCTTAGGATCCCAGCCGGCTGGCAGCGCCGGGCACCCGAGCCGACGTCACGGCGTCGTGCCCTGCAGTTCACACACTGCAGCTGACAACCCTGCAGGCGGTACGGTGGTGGGTAGTTATGTGGCCGCCAACGAGGACGGCCCGATGAATGGATGGAGATTAGATGAGCGCGCCGATTCGTATTGGAATTGCCGGTTACGGAAACTTGGGGCGCGGTGTGGAGGCTGCCATTGCCAAGAACGCGGACATGACGCTGGTGGGCATCTTCACCCGTCGGAACCCGGCAGATCTGACGCCGCTGAACGCCGGAGCCCCCGTGCACTCCATGGATGATCTGGCTGGCCAAGCGGACGCCATTGATGTGCTGATCCTGTGCGGCGGCTCCAAGTCGGACCTGCCCGAGCAGGGGCCGGCGCTGGCAGCGCTCTTCAACACGGTGGACAGCTTTGACACGCACGCGCGCATCCCGGAGTACTTTGCCGCCGTGGACGCACCCGCACTGGCGCACTCCAAGACAGCCTTGATCTCCGCCGGCTGGGACCCGGGAATGTTCTCCATCAACCGCGTGTACGGCGAGGCTTTGCTTCCCGACGGCGACACCTACACGTTCTGGGGCCGCGGCCTGAGCCAGGGGCACTCGGACGCCATCCGCCGCGTTGACGGCGTGGCTGGGGGTGTGCAGTACACGCTGCCCTCCGAAGCTGCCATCGAAGAAGTTCGCAGCGGATCGCGTCCCGAGCTGACGACGCGCAAGAAGCACACCCGCGAGTGCTTCGTGGTCTTGAAAGAGGGTGCCTCGGAGGACGCTGTGCGCGAGGAGATCATCTCCATGCCGCACTACTTTGACCAGTACGACACCACGGTGAACTTCATTTCCGCCGAAGAATTGGCACGCGACCACGCAGCCATGCCCCACGGCGGTTTCGTGATCCGCAGCGGCAACACCACCGATGGGCATGCCCAGGTCATTGAGTACTCGCTGGCGTTGGAGAGCAACCCGGAGTTCACCTCCAGCGTGTTGGTGGCCTACGCCCGCGCGGTGCATCGCATGAGCGCCGCCGGCCAATTTGGCGCCAAGACCGTCTTTGATGTGGCTCCTGGCCTGTTGTCGCCGAAGTCGGCGGCCGCGCTGCGGGCAGAGCAGCTCTAACCCCACCCCACGACCGGCCCCACCACCGACGCTCCTGCACATATCGGTCATATTTCCCCAACGCTCCTGCACTTGTTTGTAGGAGCGTTGGCATTTAACCCCCAGAAAGTGAATGAGCGGGCGCGTGCACCATTCATTGACACGGTACGACATGCGGCCTAGCGTGTTCTCCGTAACCTGAATCATCTTTCAGCTTTGGGGCTGGCCAGAGTCGGCCCAAACGCGTTTTGCCGGGACGGCGATGATGCGGTGAAGCAGCCCGGACATGCAGGCGAACCCTACCCGCACGTGGAGGTCAAGACCGTGGACACGATCAAGGGCGGCTGCGTTTCCGGCGGGGAAGAAGTTTCCCCCACCGCGGTCAAACAGGTGTTGTGCGTGAATGTCAACGCCAAGGACCTTGTGGAGTCCGGCCGGGGCAGGCTTGACCACTTCGAGGTTTGGGCCACTTTCCTCTTTGCCGCGCGGCTTCCATGCACCAGGCTGGCAAAAGTCTCCCGCGCCCGGTTGCGACAGGTCCAATCTCAAGCCAACTCTGCGCCGTCGTCCGCTATTCCCAATGCAGCAGAACGGCAACTTGAATCAGCTGGCTGCGACGAAGGGTCCGTCGCGCAACGTCCGGGGCTGCCAGCACCCAGAATTCACGCATTACCGCCGGGCACCCGGCCTTTTACCGCATCCTCCACCAGAGCGGATTTGTTTCCCGAGGCAGTTTTCGAGGAAATGATGGGCCTGATCGAACGTGCACTGGCACCTGCGGCTCAAACAACGGAACCAATCAGTGGAAGAGGCAACGACGATGAATCAGCATGAGAACCAACCGGCTCCCCAGGCCGGGCGCTTGTCAGGGCGCAGGGCACTGGTCACCGGCGGAGCCAGCGGCATCGGCGAAGCCTGCGCACGGGCCTTTGCCGCCGAGGGCGCCCATGTCACGGTCGCAGATGTGAACGGCGCGGCCGCTGCAGAACTTGCCGAACAGATCGGCGGCACAGTGTGGGAGGTTGACCTCAGTGATACCGCGGCGCTTGAAACGCTGGCGCTGGATACCGACATTCTTGTCAACAACGCCGGCATTCAACGCATTGCCCCCATCGAGGAATTCGTCCCTGACACCTGGCGGCTGATTCATAGGATCATGCTCGAATCCCCATTCCTGCTCATCCGCGCCACACTGCCGGGCATGTATGAGCGCGGGTTTGGGCGCATCATCAACGTCTCCTCGGTCCACGGGCTGCGTGCGAGCGCCTTCAAAAGCGCCTACGTTGCGGCCAAACACGGCATGGAGGGCCTCTCGAAGGTCACCGCTTTGGAGGGCGGGCCGCACGGAGTCACCAGCAACTGCATCAACCCGAGCTACGTCCGCACCCCGCTGGTGGAAAAGCAGGTCGCAGAGCAGGCAAGGGTGCACGGCATCGACGAGTCCGAGGTCATTGCCAAAATCATGCTCACCGAAAGCGCCATCAAGCGGCTCGTTGAACCCCACGAGGTGGCCTCCCTTGCCACCTGGCTGGCCACCAACCAACGACGCCGGCATGGTCACCGGTGCTTCCTACACCATGGACGGCGGGTGGAGTGCCCGATGAACGGGAACCAGCACAACTACCGGACCTGCGACGTTCCGGTTCAGGGCGGCACCATGAGGGTGGGCATCTGGGGCCCCGATGAGCAGCACGCTCCCACCATCCTGGCAGTCCACGGGGTGACGGCGTCGCACCGTGCGTGGAGTGTCCTCGCCGCTCTGCTTCCCGGTGTTCGCATCATCGCCCCTGATTTGCGCGGGCGCGGGCGCAGCAACCACCTGCCTGGCCCCTACGGCATGCCAGTGCATGCTGATGACTTGGCCGACGTGCTGGAGCGGTGCAGTGCGGGCCCAGTACTCGTCGTCGGGCATTCCATGGGTGCCTTCGTCGCGCTGGTCCTCGCCCATCGGCACCCTGCAAGGGTTTCCTCACTGGTCCTGATCGACGGCGGTCTGCCCCTGCAAGTGGCACCCGGGCTCAGCGATGAACAAGTAGTGCAGGCAGTGCTCGGCCCTGCCGCCGAACGGTTGAAGATGGAATTCGCCTCCCCAGAGGAGTACCGCGACCACTGGCGACCCCACCCGGCCTTTGCCGGACATTGGACCGCCGGCGTGGAGGACTATCTGGACTATGACCTCCAGGGGGAGGCACCACATTTGAAGCCTTCCACCAGCTACGCGGCACTGGCTGAAGACACTGCCGATCTGCACCGCGGCACCTCACTGGTCAGCGCTTTACAAGAACTCTCGCACGAGGTCCTGTTCCTACAGGCCCCACGCGGGTTGTTCGATGAGGTCCCCGGCCTGTACCGGGACGACTATGTGGTCCGCTGCGCGCAGAGTCTGCCCCGCTTCGATGCCCACCTGGTGCCGGACACCAACCACTACACGATCGTCATGGACCCCTCCGGCGCCGCCGTAGTGGCGGGATTCATCACGGACCTGCTCGCCGCCGGCTCCGGCACGCCGGACGCCTGAAAGGACACGACGGACATGGATAAGACCTACTCGAATGCGGCTGCCGCGGTGGCTGACATGCCCGACGGCGCATCGCTCACCGTGGGCGGTTTTGGGCTTTCCGGCAATCCGATGCAGCTGATCAATGCCGTGCTGGCCCGAGGCGCCACTGCGTTGTCGGTGGTTTCCAACAACTGTGGCGTGGACGGGTGGGGACTCGGTGTGTTGCTGGCTGCCGGACGCATCCGCAAGATGACGTCCTCCTTCGTGGGGAAACCAAGGAGTTCGCGCGGCGCTACCTCGGCGTAGAACTTGAACTTGAGCTCACCCCGCAGGGGACGCTGGCCGAGAAGTTGCGCGCCGGGGGATCCGGAATCGCCGCGTTCTGCACACGCGCCGGCGTCGGAACCCAGGTTTCCGAGGGCGGGCTGCCGCAAATCCACGATGCTGAAGGCAACGTTGTCCAGGCTTCAAAACCCAAGGAGGTCCGAAACTTTGAACTGGGCCTGAAATCGGCGGACTTCGTGCTGGAGGAAGCCATCACCTCCGATTACGCGCTAGTCCATGCCGCCAAGGGGGACAGGCACGGAAACCTGATCTTCAACAAAGCAGCCCGGCAGCTTTCCCCCGTCGCCGCAATGGCAGGACGCCTCTGCATCGCCCAGGTGGAGGAACTTGTGGAACCTGGACAGCTCGACCCGGATGCCGTGCACCTGCCAGGGGTGTGCGTTCACCGCATCATCGAGGTTGCCGAGGACAATGAAAAGCGCATCGAGAAGCCCATGGTCCGCCCCGACCCTGCGTCCACAGCTGGCCCCGCCACCACAGCAAAGGATGTTTAGCCATGGCCTTGACCCGTGATGAAATGGCGGCCCGTGCCGCCCTTGAACTGGACGACGGCGCGTATGTGAACTTGGGCATTGGGCTTCCCACACTGGTGCCAAACCACCTCCCTGCCGGGCGCATAGTGGTTCTGCAGTCCGAGAACGGGATCTTGGGGGTGGGGCCCTATCCGGCAGCGTCCGACGTCGACCCCGATCTGATCAACGCAGGAAAGGAGACAGTCA
>NZ_JAUNVV010000051.1:5275-12698 GCF_030540645.1 Arthrobacter sp. | reverse complement strand
GACCGGATCATCACGGATCTGGCCGTGATGGATGTGAGCGACGACGGGCTGGTGCTTGTTGAAACGGCGCCCGGAGTCAGCATCGAGACTGTTCACGCGGCCACCGACGCTCAGTTCAGCGTGTCTCCCAACTTCGCAGCGGCAGGCACCGCAGCACTCTGAAAGATTGGGCCCGCTTCCTGTCTCCAGTCCCCTCCCCAACAGACGCTCCCGCACTAATGGGGCGTTAATGCAAGATGCTCCCGCACATCAGTGCGGGAGCGTTGGGGGTTGGCGCCCCGAAAGTGCGGGAGGGTTGGGTTAGGCGAGGGAGAGGAAGAGTTTCTCCAGGTCGGCGCGGTCTGCCGTGGAGTCCTCGCTGGCAAGGCACAGCTCGAGCCCGGTGGCAATAATGCTGAATCCCGCTCGGTCGATGGCCTTGGATGCCGCAGCGAGCTGCGTCACCACCACCTTGCAGTCGGTCCCTTCTTCCAGCATGCGGATGACTGCATTGAGCTGTCCCTGCGCCCTCTTCAACCTATTGATGGCCGGTTTCATTTCGTCTGCTTCCAGATGCATGGCTGCCTTTCTCGCATTTGTAGTTCCCTCCATGATATACCCCCAGGGGTTTACTTGATGTAACTAAACTTAACTTGAATACCCCAGGGGGTATGTGGCACACTGGAGTCAGGCGGCCAACGCACCGTCATCGTCAAAACCCATCGAGGAGAAAATATGTGCCGTGCAGTAATGTGCCGCAACTGCCAGAAGACCAGCTGGGCCGGGTGTGGACAGCACGTGGACCAAGTCATGGCCAACGTTCCCCGAGCTGATCGCTGCTCCTGCGACCGCAATGCACCGAAGAAGCCTGCAGAATCCTCAGGCTGGCTTGCACGTCTCTTCGGGCGTTGAGCACCGGCATTCCACTGCAGTAGGCCCGCCGAGGCCCCAACCTCCCCACTTAGCGGTACCAACTCACACGATGACACCTAGGAGTAACATGCTTCTCGAACGTATTTATGACGAAGACCTGGCCCAGGCCAGCTACTTCATTGGCTGCCAGGCAAAGGGTGAGGCCATTGTGGTGGACGCCCGCCGTGACATAGATGTGTACCTGCGCCTTGCCGCTGCCAATGACATGAAAATCGTGGCCGTCACCGAGACCCACATCCACGCCGACTACCTCTCCGGAACCCGCGAACTGGCTGCGGCGACGGATGCTTCCATCTATCTTTCCGGCGAAGGTGGGGACGATTGGCAGTACGCATTCGACGGTGTGCGGCTGTTCGACCAGGACACCATCACACTGGGAAACATCACTCTTCGCGCAGTTCACACCCCGGGCCACACCCCGGAACACCTGTCCTTCCTCGTCACGGACGGCGCCTTCAGCGACCAACCCGGATTCATGCTCTCTGGTGACTTCATTTTCGCCGGCGACCTTGGCCGCCCTGACTTGCTGGATGAGGCTGCCGGCGGGATCGACACCCGCTTTGCCGGAGCCCACGACATTTTCGTGTCGTTGAAGGAAAAGTTCCTGACCCTGCCCGACTACGTTCAGGTTCATCCTGCCCACGGCTCGGGAAGCGCCTGCGGGAAGGCCTTGGGCTCGATACCTTCCTCCACAGTTGGCTATGAGCGCCTCTTTGCCTGGTGGGCACCCTACTTGGCTGCAGACGACGAGGCTGGATTCGTTGCTGAACTACTTGATGGCCAACCCGACGCGCACGCCTATTTTGCTCGGATGAAACGCCAGAACCGTCAAGGGCCGGCCATTATGGGCGCCCGTGCGGAACTTCCACAATTCCTCGCAGCCCAGGTAGCAGAACGCCTGGCCGCAGATGAAATCACCTTCGTGGACACCCGTCATCACAGCCTGGTCCACGAGGGCACTGTGCAGGGTGCACTGAACATCCCCACGGGAACCAAGGTTGCAAGTTACGGAGCCTGGGCCATTGACCCCGAAACTGACCATCGCCCCGTAGTGATCCTGGCGGATGACCAGCAGATGGCGAAGGGCCTCTGGGACCATCTTGTTCGTGTGGGCATTGACAACGTTTCCGGCTTCATCACCTCGATTGAGGGGCTGCCCCTCTTCGTCCCTCACACCATTTCCCCAGCGGAGTTGGAAGACTTCGACGCCGAACTGATCTTGGACGTGCGCAATAAAACCGAGCACGTCGCCGGACACATCCCGGGCTCCGAGCAACTCAGCGCCGGCCGTGTCCTGTGGAATACCCAGCAGCTTCCGCAGGCCGGCACCATCGTGAGCTACTGCCAGTCCGGTGTGCGAAACTCCGTGGCCGCTTCCACCCTGCGCCGCGCCGGGTTCGACGTCGTCGAACTTGACGGCAGCTACTTGGCTTGGAGCAACTGGAGGGAACTCCAGAACGCCTAAAACCACCTGGGAGGCACAGTAATGCATGAATTTCTTGTACCGAACGTGTCAGGAACCTTCGCCAGGACAGGACGGGCATAAGCGCGGTGACTTTCATACTCGCGCTGGACGCATCTCCGAAACCGGGCATGGTGGTGATGCGCCAACGGAAACGAAGGCTGCGCGAAACAACACAGCTTCCTGCGACACTCCCTGAAGAAGAACACGCGGACAGTGGTTCAGCAGCTACGACCGACCCCCAGTGATGACGTGGCTGTTCTGCTGTCCAGCGCCGCTTGAGACATGGAAGAAACTATCTCCATAAAAAAGTAATAAGATTTTTTAACTACATCTATTATTCTGGCTCTCCAGCCATTATGGTTGCAGCAAGTGCAGGATCTGGATCACGGACAGACAAGTTCGTGATCCCGGTTTTGGCACTCCTGCAGCGCACTTCGCACCTGCAGCACAAACCTTGGAGGGACAGCCATGACTGACAACCAACCACTTGCCGAAGACTTCCGTTCCGTCCCCGTAAGCGACTGGTCCGATCTGGGCCAGCAGCTCTGGTCCTACCTGACAGGGCGCGGAGCCGTAGTGAACTACAGCTTCATGGACATGACGGTTGAAGTGCCCCGGGACATTGGCCCGGATGCACCGCGGGCAACCTGGAAATTCAACGGGACTCTGCGTGTGACCACCAGCGACAATGAGAGCCTTCCCGCTGTCGACACCAAGCGCTAGGTGATGGAACATGCGCTTTGACATTGATCTTGAGTTCTCGGCCGAACTTCCGGCCGAGGACGGCAAGGAAGCCACCTCGGTCAATGGCAGCATCAAGGCTGCCGGCCAGGAAATTAACATCCACACCGACACGGCGGCGCTTTTCCGTCTCGGTTCCCGGCGACACATAACTGTCATCAGGAAGTTGGCAAAATCCTTGGCAACTCGAGGAATTGTTGTGAACGTCTCACTTCCCGAAGGAACCATTGTCAGCATGGGCGCAGTGGACGTTTCCCCGCTGCAACGCCTGATGTCAACCTCGCCCCACATCAAGCCGGGCAAGTCAAACACCTGGGCCACCGTGATCAAGGCGCAAGCTTCAAGTGGCTTGCAGGGGCGCATGCTTCCCCCAACCACTCCATTTCCGCTGGCACCAACGTTTCAGCGGAACTACCGGATGAAGCCCACCACCACCCACTACGCGCGCGGCGGCGGAAGGCCCAGGCTGATTTTCGTCCGGGACAGTGAGACGTGGGATGGACGCCCACCCAAGGAGTTCAACCTGACCGAGGAATCGACCGTGATTGGAAGCGGCCCTGACGCGAATTTCAGGTTACCGGAATTGTCTGCCACTCATGGACGCATTGTCCATACGGACGACGACGAGTACGTATTCTTCAGCACGGAGTCAGCCTCCTCCGAAGCCCCAGGGAGGATCCTGCGAACGGGGGCCCGGCTCCTGCTGGGCCCGTGGAGGATGGTCTTTTTCCGTGAGGAATATGCAGATCACGGCCGACCCTTTGGCGGACGAACGGCGGGAGAGTTCTCGAGAGTGCAGCGACCGCAATTTGATCCCAGAACGGGTCAAGTTGAATACGACTCCATCTCCGGGCTGGGTGACCCACGACGTATCGATTACTCCGACCCGGAGTAATCCCACCCACCCTTGGCACCTGCGAAGAGAGTATCCGCGCAGGTGCCAAAGTGCTGACATCGGTCGGGCATTCCTATAGTTCAAGGTGAAATCCATTATTGCAATGGATTAGTCACGGCTGCATTGAAGTCGCTTCTGTGAATCATTCTTGTTCTGTGGTTGGCGCTGTTGCCGAAGATGGGGCCGGTACCTTTGATGTGTTTGATGCTGGTGTTGTTGGCATCTACTTCGCCCGTGGTGGTCCCGGTGAGGGTTCGTTTTCTTCCCATCCCCGACAAATGCTCCGGTAGAGCCGTCTCGTCTCTGGCTGCCTGGATTCATGCATAAGTCCTTCAAGGCGCTTCTTGGCGAGCTCTGCGGCTTCGGCGGAAACGGTTGTTCAGCAGGGTTCGCCGTTGTCGTTTCACGTCCCAAGACGTCTTGAGCTTGCAGGTGGGGTTACCCGTGCGAAGACTTTGGCAACCCGGACCATGAAGTTAGCGAGTGGCTCGAATCTTCGCGGCGACGTCGAGCGAGGATTCACAAAAACCTGATGCTCACTACACGACTCATCACAAAAGTCCTGTGCTTGCGTCACGATTCAACCCGCTACTGTTTTCTCGTCAATCGACTCTGTGTCCATACCCCGAGCCGGATCTCGTTTAGGGGCGCCGCCGCCCAATGACAGCGTTGCCATCAAGCCGAGAGTAAGGAAGCCTGCTGCGAAGTAGGCCGAATACTTGGTCCCATCAGAAAAGGCCACACGTGCGGCTTCTGCGAAGGGCGCAGTTGCAGGGTCCTTGTCCAACCCGCCAATGGCCGCTCCGGAACTTTCCACCACGGCGGCAACGATCTTTGACCTGGCAGCCTCGGGTACGTTTTGTTGTTCCAAGGCATTCCCCAGTTGCACCGTGGCGGTGGTGAACAAGACCGTTCCGAGAATCGCGATCCCCAGTGCCGAGCCAACTTGCCGCGCAGTGCTTTGAGTCCCGGAGGCCTGCCCGCTTTTGAGTTGAGGAACGTCCTTGAGCACCACTCCGGTCAGCTGGGCAGTGGCAAGTCCCACGCCAAGTCCGTAAATGAACAGGAAAGGAACAAGGGCACCCCACGGAGTGTCGGAACTGATGACCAAGCCCAGGCACGCCACACCCACGATCTCCAAGACTATGCCAAGTCTTACAATCACCACCGGCTCGATCTTGTTGCCAAAAGCACCCGCCAATCCGCTCGCTGCGAATGACCCGACAGCCAGGGGGAGCAGCAACAATCCGGTTTGCAGCGCTGAAAATCCCAACACATTCTGAAGCCAAATAGGCAGTGACAGGATGATCCCGAACTCACCCAAACTCACGATCATCGCCGCGACGTTGCCGTTACGGAAGGACGGGATGGAAAACAGACTAAAGTCCAACATAGTGGTGGCCCCCCGACGGGCACGCGCGCGACCCAAATAAACAAAGAGCACCACCGAGAGCACGCTCACGAGAAAAGCCACTGGCACCGGCGAGAGTGTAAATGGCCAGATCCACGGGCCCAGCTTGAAGGGGTTGTGCACCAGCCACCAGCCGTAGTTCCGTCCTTCGATCAGGCCAAAGACCAGTGAGGCACTGGCCAGCACGGAGAGCAGTGCGCCGCTGAAGTCGATGCGCTTGGTGGAGGCCGTGTCGCGGGATTCATCCACGGCCAAAAGTGTCCCCACTACAACGAGCACACCCAGTGGAATGTTGATGCCAAAAGCCCACCGCCATGAATACGAGGTAGTCAGCCAACCACCCAGCAAGGGACCAATGGCTGACATTCCGCCAATTGTGGAGCCCCAGACAGCAAAGGCCAACGCCCGTTCCTTGCCGCGGAACGTAGCGTTGATGATCGAGAGTGTGGAGGGAAGGACCATGGCACCGCCAATTCCCTGCAGTATCCGGGAACCGATGAGCAGGTTCCCGCTTTGACTTGTCGCGGCCAGGACCGAAGCGGCAGCAAAGATGCAGACCCCCACTACGAGAAGCCGGCGGCGACCGAATCTGTCCGCCAGCACACCAAAGACCAGCAGCAGTGCCGCAAAGACGAGCGTGTATGACTCCTGGATCCACTGAACCTGGGTGGAAGTCGCTCCCAGGTCGTCCACAATCGAGGGAATGGCAACGTTGACAATCGTTGAGTCAACAATGATCAAGGACACCGCAAGGCTGATAAAGACCAACCCGAGCCATCTTCTTTTTGAGCCTGTTTGCATCGCAACGCTCCGTTCAACATCTGTGATTATAAATTTACTTAGATAATCGTATTACTAAGTCATCGAATGATCAATGGTTTTTCCAATGGCCTTCGACGTCGTTGAGGTCGTTGGCAGCTGCCCCGCCTGCAATGAAGCGCGACTGTCACAGAACGCATAAATGCGTTACAAACGGCACAAGCCATGACTGCGCCCTATCGTTGTGGCATGGCTTCTTCCACAAGCTCGCCAGCGCTGCTTCCGCTGGTCACCACCCAAGCCATCGGCGCATTGGTTGGCCCTTTCTCCTTCGACCGCGGCCGCGCTTACTCACGCAGCCACCACGTGCAGTCGATGGACTGGGATGCCGATGGGCTGACCTTGACAGGCTTTGTGGCCGGGAGCCAACAGGCCGCTTATGGCACAGCCGCCATCTTCCGCCAGAGTAGGAATGGGATCCGGCTGGACTACGGAATTTGCACCTGCCCTGTGCAGGGCAATTGCAAGCATGTTGCCGCGCTGTTGTTGACGGCGAATGCGATGCGTGTCGAAGCCCGCGCAGCGGACAGGCAAGTGCCTGAAAAGTGGGAACAGCAATTGGCGGCGATCCTGCCAGCGGTGCCAGATTCGGCCGCTCAGCTCGGCCAAGCCCAGCCAGGTGCCCCCATCCCGGCAAGCACAGCAGTGATGCCCTTGGCCCTTCAGTTTGAACTTTTCGCCGAACCTGCGGACCCTTATTTTCAGCACCGTACAGCGGCTCTCCACATCGATACGGAGTCAGATCCGGCGCACGTTGAATTGCGTATCCGGCTGGTCTCGTTGCACAGTTCCGGCAAATGGGTGCGCGGCAACCTGACCTGGGACAAGCTCGCCTACGACCACCACAGCTTGGGGCTGAATCCCACGCATTGGAACTGGATGGTCGTCTTTCATGCGCTGGCAACGGCTGGGCGCCCGTCTTATGCGACCACCGGACGCTGGATCAATGCGGAGAAGATTGATTCCGCGCTGCTGTGGCAATTGCTGGAGCAAGCACGCCAAGTGGGCATACAGTTTGTTGGCTCCAGGAAAGCCACCACCGTCACCGTCCGCCACGGGGCCACTGTTGGCCTTGACATGCTGGCTCAGACAGACGGCGGACTCCACTTGCGGCCCCGGGCGGAAGCCGACGGCGTTGACTTGGACCCTGCTGCCATCGGCATGCTGGGCGCGCCGTCGC
>NZ_JAUNVV010000051.1:0-5175 GCF_030540645.1 Arthrobacter sp. | reverse complement strand
GCCGACGGCGTTGACTTGGACCCTGCTGCCATCGGCATGCTGGGCGCGCCGTCGCATGGACTTTTCTGGTGGGACGGAGGCAAAGCCAACGAACCTTCCCTGCAGAAAACGCTGGCCCAGAGCAACATTTCGCTGGCTCCTGTTACCCACGTTGTCAGCAATGCAGTGCGCGCCTTGGTTGACGGCCGCTCCCCCGTGAAGATTCCGGTATCCGGCCGGGAACGATTCATGAGCAGCTATTACCCGCTGCTGCGCCAGGGCTTGGGTTCCGCAGTAGAGCTGATCTCCAGCGATGGCTCGGCTACCGTGCCAGAGTTCAAGGAGCCGACGCTGGTGCTGACGTCGACCCACGCCCCAACTCCAACGCAAGGCGGCCCCTCGCTGGAGTTGCATTGGCATTGGGAGTACAACCTGGACGGCATGGTTGCCCGGCGCCCCATGGTGGCAGATCCCAGCGACTACCGTGATACCTCCTTTGAAACACGGTTGCTTGCTTTGGTTTCCGCCGCATTGGCGCAGTTCCCCGCACCGGTACAAGAACCATTCCCGCACGCGCCGAGCCAGTATCCAGGCAGCAATGCACCGGTCCGCTTGAAGGAGGTGGCAGCGGCGCGTTTCAGCAACGAGGCGCTGCCAGCACTAGCCAGTCTTGACCATGTCAGGGTGGATGCCAGCGGAATCACACCGGACTACACTGAGCTAACCCAGACCCCGCAGATTGGCATCAGCACCACCGAAACCAACGACCGTGACTGGTTTGATCTGGGCGTCTCCGTCAATATTGGCGGCACCGACGTGCCGTTTGGCCACTTGTTCCGCGCGCTGGCCGACGGCGAAGAGCACTTGATGCTACCCAACGGCCACTACTTCACCCTTGCCCAAACCGAGTTTCAGCAGCTGCGCACCCTCATCGAAGAGGCCCGCTCCCTGCAGGAACCCGGTGAAACGCTGAAGATCAGCCGCTACCAGGCCGGGCTGTGGGACGAACTGGCCGAGCTGGCCACCACGTCCGCACAAGCCCAGTCGTGGCGGACCCAGGTGTCGGGGCTGCTGGAGCTCCCCGGAGTGAAGCCCGTCCCCGTCCCCGCCACCTTGCAGGCATCGCTTCGCCCCTATCAGCACGAGGGGTTCAACTGGCTGGTGTTCCTTCAGGAGAACGGGCTCGGCGGCGTGCTTGCCGACGACATGGGCTTGGGAAAAACCTTGCAAACGCTGGCGCTTATTTGCCACACCCAGGCAAAGGCCGGCGCAGGGACGAAGGCCGCTCCGTTCCTTGTGGTGGCCCCCACCTCGGTGGTGCCGAACTGGGTAGCCGAGGCCCGCCGGTTTGCCCCGGGCCTGCGGACCACTGCCGTAACGGACACCCTGTCCCGCAGCGGCACGGATGCGGCAGCGCTGGTGGCCGGGGCCGACGTCGTGGTGGTTTCCTACACGCTGTTCCGGCTCGACAACGAGGCGTACGCGGGGCAAAAGTGGGCAGGATTGATCCTTGACGAGGCCCAGTTTGTGAAAAACCCTTCCACGCAGGCCAGCCGCAATGCGCGCATGTTCCCGGCACCGTTCAAGATGGCCATCACCGGCACCCCCCTGGAAAACAACCTGATGGAGTTGTGGTCACTGTTCGCCATCACGGCTCCGGGGCTGTTCCCTTCGGCAAAAACCTTCGCCGACTACTACAGCAAACCAGTGGAGAAGGAGGGGGATGCGGACAAGCTGAGGCAACTACGACGCCGGATACGCCCCTTGATCATGCGGCGCACCAAAGATGCCGTCGCCAAGGACCTTCCACCCAAGCAGGAACAGCTCTTGGAGCTGGAACTGGCGCCGCGGCACCGGCGAATCTACCAGCGCCACTTGCAGCGTGAACGCCAAAAGGTGCTCGGCATGCTCGGGGACGTGGACAAGAACAGGTTTGCGATCTTCAAGTCGCTGACGACGCTGCGCATGCTCAGCCTTGATGCCTCACTGGTGGATGCGAAATATGCCAGCTCCCCTTCGAGCAAGCTTGACGTGCTCTTTGATCATTTGCAGGACGTGGTGGCGGAGGGGCATCGGGCGCTGATCTTCAGCCAGTTCACCAGCTTCCTGGGCAAGGCCGCCGAACGACTGGATGCGGCCGGCATCGAGTACGCCTATCTTGACGGCAAGACCCGCAAGCGCGGCGACGTCATCGAGAAATTCAAATCCGGCACGGCACCGGTTTTTCTGATCAGCCTCAAGGCCGGCGGGTTCGGCTTGAACCTGACGGAGGCGGACTATTGTTTCCTGCTGGACCCGTGGTGGAACCCTGCCACGGAGAACCAGGCGGTGGACCGCACCCACAGAATCGGGCAGAAAAAGAACGTGATGGTTTACCGGCTGGTCGCCAAGGACACCATTGAGGAAAAAGTGATGGCATTGAAGGAGAAGAAGGCGAAGCTGTTCTCCGCCGTGATGGACGACGACGCCATGTTCTCCTCCACGCTCTCCGCCGACGACGTGCGCAGTCTGTTCGAGGCTTGATCCGCACCGTGCCCAGGGCCCCATCCCGACCCGTGCACCGCGTGTTCACCAGTTGTGCTGCGCGGACCGCGGTTCCGGCGCGTTCGCCCAGTGAGAAGAAACGCCCATGCCACCGGCCAGTCCCCTAGTGTGGGGGAAATGGAGAGTATTGAATCGATGTTGCCCGTCCCGCCGTCCGCCGAGGACTTGTTGGACGGGTTCGTCAGGGTTCGTGGGGCGCAGGAAAACAACCTCAAGAACGTCGACGTCGATGTGCCCCGTGACGCGATCGTCGCCTTCACCGGCATTTCCGGCAGCGGCAAGTCCTCCTTGGCCTTCGGCACGATCTTTGCCGAGGCGCAGCGCCGGTACTTCGAATCCGTTGCCCCGTACGCCCGCCGGTTGATCCAGCAGGGCGGCAACCCCCACGTGGAATCCATCACCGGGCTGCCCCCTGCCGTTGCGCTGCAGCAACGTCGCGGCACACCCAGCACACGGTCTTCAGTGGGCACCGTGACCACGCTGTCCAACTCTGTGCGCATGCTCTTCTCCCGTGCCGGTGACTACCCGGACGGCTCCGGCATCCTGTATTCCGATTCCTTCTCCCCCAACACCGTCACCGGTGCGTGCCCCGTTTGCCACGGTTTAGGCACCGCGCACACTGTCAGCGAGGAGTCCCTCGTGCCGAACCCCGAGCTGAGCATCAGCGAAGGGGCCGTCGCCGCCTGGCCGGGCGCCTGGCAGGGCAAAAACCTCCGCGACATACTCGTCAAACTGGGATACGACGTCGAGATTCCCTGGAAGAAGCTGCCCCAAAAGCAGCGCGACTGGATCCTGTTCACTGAGGAACAGCCTGTCGTGACCGTCACGCCGCTGCGGGACAGGATCGAAAAACCTTACAAGGGCAGGTTCTGGAGTGCCCGAAGCCACGTCTTGCACACGCTGGCGGATTCAAAGAGCGCGCCCATGCGCGAGCGGGCCTTGGCCTTCATGCACTCTGGGCCCTGTACTGAATGTGGTGGCAGCGGTCTCAAGCCGGACGCTTTGGCAGTGCGCGTCGCCGGGCGCAATATCGCGGAGATGAATGCCCTGCCGTTGAAGGAATTCAAGGATGCGCTGCGCCCGCTCACCAACACCCCTGCCGGGTCCGATGGATCGCGGGAAGCAGTGGGGGCGGCCATCGCCAAGGACCTGCTGCAGCGTGTGGGGGTGCTTTTGGACTTGGGGTTGGGCTACCTCAGCCTGGGCCGCGCCACCCCGACGCTCTCCCCCGGAGAGATGCAGCGGCTGCGGATCGCCACACAGCTGCGCTCCGGACTTTTCGGCGTCATCTATGTCTTGGATGAGCCCTCGGCCGGCCTGCACCCGGCGGACACCGAGCCGCTGTTGGAGGTTCTGGCCCAGCTGCGTGCTGGCGGCAACACCGTCTTCGTCGTTGAGCACAACATGGACCTGGTGCGCCGCGCCGACTGGATTGTCGACGTCGGACCCCGGGCAGGGGTCGACGGCGGGTGGATCCTCTACAGCGGCCCGGTGCCGGGTTTGGCTGATGTCAAAGAGTCCCTCACACGCCCCTTCCTGCTCGACGGCGACTCCCCGGCATCGCCGCTGGAAGCGTTGGATGGCGGCACGGCAGGCGGCAGGCGGCCACCCAGGCAAGGCAGGCGTCAGGAACTTGGCCGCCTTCACATTCGCCAGGCCTCGTTGCACAACCTTCAAAACCTGGAGGTTTCGGTGCCGGTGGGGGTGCTGAGCGCAGTGACAGGGGTGTCCGGTTCGGGCAAGTCCTCGCTGCTGAAGGTCCTCTCCGCAGCCTTTGAGTCACGCGACGGGTTGGAGAACGGCGCGCAGGTGCAGTCCGTGGACACGGCGGTGGCTGCCGTCAGCGGGTTGGACGCGGTGGATCGGCTGGTGGAGGTGGACCAGCGCCCCATCGGCCGCACGCCTCGCTCCAACCTGGCCACCTACACCGGCTTGTTCGACGCCGTTCGACGCGAGTTCGCGGCCACGGACGAAGCCAAGGAGCACGGTTTCAGCCCCAGCCGGTTCTCATTCAACGTCGCTGGCGGGCGGTGTGAGAACTGCCTGGGGGAAGGATCGGTGTCCGTGGAGCTCTTGTTTCTCCCTGGCAGTTATGGCCCTTGCCCGGTTTGCCATGGCGCACGCTTCAACGAAGAAACCCTGGAAGTGGAATATCGCGGGAAAAATATCGCCGACGTTCTTTCGCTGACGGTCGATGCTGCAGCAGTGTTCCTAGCGGACATTCCGGCGGCCGCCCGCAGCTTGGCAGCGCTTCGAGAGGTGGGGTTGGGCTATCTACGACTGGGCCAGCCGGCAACCGAACTCTCCGGAGGTGAAGCCCAGCGCATCAAGCTGGCCACGGAACTCCAACGCGCCCGCAAGGGGCACACCCTCTACCTGCTGGATGAGCCCACCACCGGACTCCACCCGGCGGACGTCCGCCTGTTGCTGCACCAGCTCAACCGTCTGGTGGACGCCGGCAACACCGTGGTGGTTGTGGAACATGACATGGATGTCGTCGCCTCAGCTGATTGGGTGATGGACCTCGGTCCTTCCGGCGGGGCCGACGGCGGACGTCTCATGGCCGCAGGCACCCCGGAAGAGGTGGCCGCCGTGGAAGGAAGCCGCACCGCTCCGTATCTGGCCGTGGCCACCGACAAGCGCTAGATCCGC
>NZ_JAUNVV010000050.1 GCF_030540645.1 Arthrobacter sp. | reverse complement strand
TCGGTGTCGGTGTCGGTGTTGGCGTTGCGGTTGGTGTCGGCGTTGGTGTCGGGCTCGTGGTTGGCGTCGGTGTCGGTGTGGCTAAGCTTGGGTTGTAAACCGTGAAGGGCAGGTTTTTCCCATCCCAAGTCATCCCGTCCTTCGTGACGGAATTCGTACTGAACCCTGAACTCACGAGCCCACCACCGACCCCATACAGGCCGCCGATAGTGCATGTGCCGTCCGCTACGGTGACGCAGTCGCCTCCGAAGCCGGCACCGGTGAACCATCCACTAACGGTTGCGCCCGAGACTGGGGCTCCTGTCTGGTCCTTGATCGACACGGTTGCTTTTGGTACCCATACGTCCGGATTAGGGCTGAGGACGCTGGCGTCGAGGATGCTGTCGACACCCATGACGGGGAGTGCGGGTGGTTTCGGGCACGCATATCCGCGTTCGAAGTAGTTCGTCGCGGTCTCGATCAGGTTTACGCCGGTACTGATGTTTTTTGGTCCAATCGGGTCGTGTGAACCGGTGGCATAGAGCATGTCGGCGGCTTCGTCATATTCCACCAGCGGACTTGGGCCCCACCTCAGGAGCCCGGTGGCGGTGTCACTCCAGTAGGTGCAGACGAAACTGGAGCCAGCCTTCATTACCAGTTCAGCGTGTCCGCGGCTGCCGAAGTACGACGTGATGGTGTCCGGGTGTTGAACGTCGCCGGAATAGCGGTAAGAGACCGTGCTGCCGTCAGCTCCGTGGAAGTCAACATAGGAGTTCGAGCTTCGTTGAAAGGTGCCTGATGGCGATGGGCACCAAGCGTCCGTGTAGTTGGGGAAGGCCACACAGGTGGAGGTGTAACTTCCGTCGGCGTTGAGGGAAACCTGTCCCGTTCCGCCATGGACCACTGTCCATTCTCCGTCCAGGTTGGACAGTGCATGGGCCGGCGGGGGTGCTGCCATCATCGTAATGACCAGGGCCAGTGCGGAAGCCAGTGCGAGCAAAAAGCCCAGGCGCCTCCAGGATGGCCGGGGATGTGCAGTATCTGGCGGTTCCCCACGGCCGGGTGAGCTTGCAACTAGAGAATTAAACATGACGTTCCCTCCATCAGGTCAGCAGCGGGGGAGCACCGGAATGGCGAACCGACACTAACGTTAACAAACGTTGACTATAGAATGAACTCACGAATCCCCGCTGTCAACACTAATTAGTTATAGACTTTTAGCATGGCACTTGATGAGTCCCCACTTGACCCGGAAGTCCTGTCCCGATTGGGCAGCTTGGATGATCCCGTGCGCCGACGGCTTTATGAGTACGTGCGCGATTGCGAACAGCCTGCGGGGCGTGATCTGGCTGCTGAGGCGACAGGGATCAGCCGCACCTTGGCTGCCTACCATCTGGACAAGCTGGTTGAGGCTGGACTGTTGCGTGCCAGTTATGCCCGTCCGGCCGGACGCAGCGGTCCCGGCGCTGGCCGGCCCGCGAAGTTGTATCGGTTGGTCGAGGAGGATTTGGCCGTCAGTGTTCCGCCGCGTGACTACGAACTGCTCGCACGTCTTCTTGTTTCCTCGGTGGACCGCGATCCCACAGGTGCCGTGCAGCAAGCCGTCAACCTCGCCGCCTACGACGCTGGCCAACAAGCCGGTGCGGGCCAAGGCAGGACCCTGATCGCTGTTTTGAACGGCAGCGGCTACCAGCCACGGGCCACTGACGATGGCTGCATCGAGCTGTGCAACTGTCCCTTCCACGCCCTCGTCGAGGACCACAAGGACGTTGTCTGCGACCTCAACCTGAACCTCATCCAAGGCATGCTCGATGGCGGCAACCAACAGGACGCCCGCGCTGAACTAAACTTCGCGCCAAACCGCTGCTGCGTCGTCATCCGCAATGCCCAACTGGAGCGGAATTCAGACCCAGTCGAAGACACAAACGGAATCCGCCGCCCGACTTCAGGCCGTCACGTCGCAACAGAAGAGCGGGCCCCATGACCGCATCGGAATTCGCAGAGCGGAACTCTGCCGCGATGCGGAATACTTGAACACATGGAGCATCGCAAAATAATCATTCTCGGCTCAACCGGTTCCATCGGCACACAGGCGATTGACGTCGTCGGACAAGCCACGCTGGAAGACGGAACGCCGCGCTTCAGCGTGACTGCTCTAAGCGCTGGCGGCGGAAACCTGAAACTGCTTGCCGAGCAGGCCGTTCAGCTGCGGGTTTTGGCCGTGGGCACAGCCTCGGACGACGCCGTAACGTTGCGTTCGCTCATTGCCTCCTGCGCCGAGGCGGCCGGGCTGGCAGGCTTCGCGCCGGAGGTTCTTTCCGGCCCTGCTGCCGCAACGTCCATCGCGGGGTGGGGTGCAGGCACTGGTGACGGGGCCGACGTCGTGCTTAATGGCATCACCGGTTCCATTGGGCTGGCGCCAACTTTGGCCGCTTTGGGCACTTCGGCCATTTTGGCTCTGGCCAACAAGGAATCGCTGATTGTGGGAGGGGCTCTCGTCAAGGAAGCCGCCTCGCCCGGGCAGCTCGTTCCGGTTGATTCCGAGCACTCCGCCCTGGCACAGGCGCTACGTGCAGGCACTGCGGCCGAGGTGGACAAACTGATCGTTACTGCCTCCGGCGGACCTTTCCGTGGGCGCAGCCGCGAGGAACTGGCGGATGTGACGCCGGAGCAGGCGCTGAAGCACCCCACTTGGGACATGGGCTTGATGGTCACTACCAACTCCGCCACCCTCGTCAACAAAGGCCTGGAAATCATTGAGGCGCACCTGCTCTTTGATGTCCCGTTGGACCGGATTGAAGCAGTGGTGCACCCGCAGTCGGTGGTGCATTCCATGGTGCAATTCACCGACGGATCCACCATCGCCCAAGCGTCGCCGCCGGACATGCGGCTGCCGATCGCGCTGGGATTGGGCTGGCCCGAGCGGGTTCTGGGCGCCACGGCACCGTGCGACTGGAGCAAGGCGGCCACCTGGACGTTTGAACCGTTGGACAACGTGGCCTTTCCTGCCGTCGAACTTGCAAAGGAAGCTGCCCGGCGGGGGAGCACCTGCCCCGCCGTGTACAACGCGGCGAACGAGGAAGCGGTCCACGCCTTCCACGCCGGGCGGATAGGCTTTCTGGATATTGTGGACACCATTGCCCAAGTTCTCAGTGAACACACACCCGGCTCGCAGCTGACGCTCGAAACCGTGCTGGAAGCTGAGGAGTGGGCACGTGCCCGGACCCATGAGTTACTGGCCGGCAAAGGCTGAGATTTTCGTAGCGAGAAAGTAAATTGTGACTGTATTGCTCTTCATTGGCGGAGTGGTCTTCGTGGCCGTTGGCATCGCCGTCTCCATCGCCTTGCACGAGGTGGGCCACCTGCTGCCCGCTAAATGGTTCAATGTCCGCGTCACCCGCTACATGATTGGCTTCGGGCCGACCATGTGGTCACGGACAAAAGGCGAGACTGAGTATGGGGTCAAGGCCATTCCAGCCGGTGGCTACGTGGCCATGGTCGGTATGTACCCGCCAAACCCCAGCGACGGCAGCGTCCGCCCCTCCAGTACTGGCATGTTCCAGACCCTCGCCACCGAGGCGCGTAGCGCAGCCCACGAGGAAGTGGGGCCCGACGACGCGAACCGGGTCTTCTACAAACTGCCCGTCTGGAAAAAGATCATCATCATGTTGGGCGGCCCGTTGATGAATCTGCTCATCGGTGTGGTGCTCATGGCCGTGCTGCTGATGGGCTTCGGCACGGCGCAAGCCACCACCACCTTGTCCGAGGTGAACGCCTGCCAGGTCGCTTTTGGGGCTCCGGCGCCCTCCGATCTGAGCACGTGCACCAAGACACCGGCCGCTGCTGCCGGGCTGCAACCAGGCGACACGTTGAAATCATTTGACGGCAGGGTCGTTACCGACTGGAGCACATTCACCGAACAGGTGCGTGCTTCCGCCGGGAAGACGGTTCCATTGGTGTATGATCGCGCCGGAAAGACGATCACCACCACCATCACACCTGTACTTACCGCACGTCCGGTGGTAGGTGCCAATGGCCAGGCCGAGGTCGATTCCACGGGTACAACCGTCACAGTCCAGGCTGGGTTCCTAGGTGTCGGCCCCACTTCCGCACTGGTGCGTGAACCGGCGTCGGCCGTGCTGCCTGCCGTGGGAGACAATATTGTGGCGATTGGCGGAGTGGTCTTCCAGCTTCCGCAAAAGCTTGTCGGAATTGCCCAAGCCGCATTTAGCTCTGCACCGCGTGATCCGAACGGCCCCATCTCCGTGGTGGGCGTGGGGCGCGTGGCTGGTGAAGTAGCTGCCATGGAACAGATCCCGCTGAGTTCACGCGTAGCCACGCTGACAGGGTTGCTGGCGGGGGTCAATCTGGCCTTGTTCGTCTTCAACCTGATTCCCCTGCTGCCGCTCGACGGCGGACACGTGGCAGGTGCGCTCTACGAGGGCGCCCGGCGCACGGTGGCGAAGGTGTTCAAACGCAAGGATCCAGGCCCGTTCGACATTGCCAAGCTCCTGCCTGTCACCTATGTCGCGGCCGTGGTCCTCATGGCCATGGGCGCGCTGTTGATCTACGCCGACATCGTGAAACCAGTAAATCTGTTCGGCTGACCGGCTGACCGGCATGGTTTCCTGTGGGCGGAGTTTGCTGGATGAGGTGGCGCTGGGCCGAGGATCATGCCACGCTGCAGCAAAGCCACGTCAAAACATTCTCGGAATTACTTGCACAGGGAGGACCTTGAGCCCCTGTGAACGGCTCTGCGACATCATTGGGTGGGCACGCATCCGCACCGCGGTGTGTTTGTCCGTTTCTCATCCATACTGCAGCTCCTGCGGGTGATCGGGGCGGGGACCCGCAGGAGCTGCAGTATCAACAGCGGGCCGCCGGTCACTGAGCCAGCAGCGCTCCATTGAGACCCGGTGTTTTTCTGTCCCGATTCCAGAAGAAATGGACAGTCCTTAAATTTCATCGCAGGGCGCACAAGAATTCGATAACCTTGCTAATGAGTGGGTACGATCCCTGTTCCGCTCGCCAGGTCCTCCACAACGGCGGGGTGTTCGGGCGAGCCGGATG
Organism: Arthrobacter sp.; assembly: GCF_030540645.1. GTDB lineage: Bacteria > Actinomycetota > Actinomycetes > Actinomycetales > Micrococcaceae > Specibacter. The sequence continues at coordinate 20,332 of NZ_JAUNVV010000050.1, read as the reverse complement.
CAGTCCTTCGCATGAACACGGTTAGAGCAATCAACACCTAAGGAGTCCTTCATGGCGAACAAGCAGATCGTCGTAGTCGGCGGCGGAATCTCGGGACTGGTCTCGGCCTTCGAACTGAGTGAACATGACGACGTCGATGTCACTGTGCTCGAGGCCGACTCCGAGTGCGGCGGCAAGATGCGCGGTTATTTCAATGCAGAGTCCCAGCGCTTCGAGGAGCACTCAATTCGTGCGCTCTCCTCGACGTACTACTCTTTGTTCAATATCTTTGCTCGAGCCGGCATTCTGGACTATCTCGAACCTGTAGCTGAGTACAACTTCTACGAGCGCGCCACCGGCAAACACGTTGGCGTCGACCGCACAACGTCCATCGATTCAGGCACTGTGAGGGATTTGGTTGAGACGTTCGACCTCTCCGTGCCCGACATGATCCATCTGGCCCAGAAGATTCTCCGTCACGTCAACGCGTCGGATGACGAGCGCGAGCGGATGGCTCACCAGAAAGCCGGCGATGTGATTGGCGTCGACGATTTCAGTCCGGCAACGCAGCAATTCATCATCAACTGGTTCGGGATTCTCACTGGCGCACGCATGCACAGCAAGGCCGTGGACATCATGGACAGCTTTCTGCTGATGTTCATGCCGATGACCGAGTCACCGCAGCTACCGCCGGGAGGGCATTCCAAGTCCTACTGCTTTAACCGCCCGACCTCCGATGCGGTGGCTGCCTTGGTCGATATTCTCTCCTCCCGGGGTGTGAAATTTGTCTATGACACCCGGCTGACCAATCTGGCTCCCCGGGGGGAACAGTATGAGATCCACACCGGCAGCGGCACGATGGACGGGAACCTCTTCGACGCCGTGGTCATGGCCGTGCCGCACGAAGTGATGTGGAGTGTCGGGCTCATCGACAGCGCGCGCCCGTTCAGTGACGAGTGGTCGTTCGGGTCACAGTTTCCGATGGCCGCGTTGCCTGAGGCCCTGGTTCCATTCGCGGGACGTTCCTACAATCTCTGCTTCGATGCGCCGTGGAACATTGTCTTCCAGATCCAACACAATGGCAGTTTCTGGAACGATGTCGAGTTTCCCCACAGTGCTCCCTACAGCCTGTCGGCCACGTGCAGTTCGCCGCACAACAAGGGCTCGCTGCATGGCAAAGCCTTCATGGACTGCACGCCGGACGAGGCGCTGCACGAGATCCTCTTCCAGCTTGGGATTGACGATGAAGTCGAACGTGCCGAAATCGTCCTTCGGGCGGTCTCGGACCCCGTCTACCTCGAATTCACGGCCGATTGGGAGCCCTACGCGCAGGTGGAGACCGCGGAATTCGGCCGCAAACACGTCGACGGCAGGCGGTGGGTGAACAAGTCCCAGATCTATGTGCGCTCCGCAGACGACCCACAAGTGGGTCCCGTTACGAAGCTGCCCGGCGTGTTCCTGGCCGGAGAAGTCGTCACAGTCCCGGGCAAGTGGAAGATACCCACAATGGAACAGGCCGCCGTCTCAGGCCGTCAGGCTGCGTCGTCCACTCTCGAATATCTCAACATCCAACACCGCATCAACATCGAAGTCGCCGAGCTCGCGCGTACGGCTCGAGCACGGTGGGCATCCGCTCTTTTGCGGGGAGTGACCGCCATCACGGACAACCTGCCCCGGCGGTGACCATTCCAAGTTCCACAGACGTGCGGAGACCGTGGACCGTATCACCCACCAATGGTTGATTGTTCCAAAACAAACACTTATGGTTTATTTATGTTTGTTTTGACGATCGACCAACGGGGTAGTCGCCGCCATGGCGACAAGGTGCCGCAGCTGCTGAAAGTCCTTGAGAACTTGACAACTATTCTGCCGTTTGAGCGTTCAGTGGGAGATGAAGTTCAAGGGCTTCTGGATGAACCCCAAGAGGTGGTTGAAGCGGTTGCGCGCATCCTCCGGGAGAAGGACTGGTACGTCGGAATTGGGATCGGTCGTGTCGATGTCCCGCTTCCGACGAGCTCCAGGGAAGCCTCAGGCGAGGCCTTCGTGGCTGCCCGTGAGGCGGTTGATGCGGCCAAAAAGACCGGTGATCGCGTTCCTTTGTCAGTGAAAACTCCCAACGCAGCAGCTGCGGTCTGGGCTGATGCTGTGGAGGCAGTGCTTGCCTTGACGGGAGATGTGGTCCGGAGCAGGTCGGCAGCTGAATGGCGCGTGCTTGATGCCTTGGATGCTTCCCCGGGAACGACGCAAAAGCAGATTGCCGCAACGTTGCAGATTAGCCCGCAAGCTGTCAGCAAGGCGATTGTCCGGTCTGGGCGCGCGGAAGAGTGGGGAGGCCGTCGGGCCGCTTTGTTACTGCTCCAACACGCCCAATTGGCACTGAATGTCCGTGCCAACGGATAGATTCGAAGGCGCAGCACGGTCAGCTGCTGCTCCATCGGATTGCTGACACAAGGAGGACCATGGATGCGCTATGGATAGCCGCGGCACTGCTCGTGGGCGTGGTGGGTGGCTGGCCTGTCACAGCGGGCATGCTTGCGTTGGCGAAATCACGGCCCGTTCGAGCCCTGGATGCCGCTGAATCCGGTGTTTCCGCAACACGAGCGGAAAGCCCGACGCTGGACATCTCGGCCACGGCCGACCTTCCAACCCTGGACCCGGAACCGGAACTTGACTCGGCACCGGCAGCAGTTTCTGCCGCGGACAGCGTGGTGGTTGCCACCCCCGCACAGGCTCCGCCCTTGGGGGTTTTGCGTGGCGGACTTCTCATTGGCATGCTGGAGCGTGCTGCGGTGGCGGTTGCCATCCTTTCAGGCCAGCCTGTGGCGATCGCTTACGTTGTGGCCATCAAGGGCCTGGGCAGGTACCCGGAATTGAAAAGCACACCGGCCGCCAGCGAACGGTTCATTATCGGCACGTTGGCCTCCATGTTGTTCTCGGCCAGTGTTGCGGTGCTCACGAAAGCGCTCCTGCTATAGGCTGAAAGCATGTCTATTTTTGCTGTTGAGTACGTTTATGGTCCTGAAGCTGAAGCAGAGCGTGTGGTACACCGTCCAAAGCACCGGCAGTGGCTTGCCGAACAGGCAGCCGCTGACGTTGTTTTAGCTTCCGGCCCCTATGCCGATGGAGCCGGAGCCCTGTTGATTTTCCGTGCGGAGAACGAAGCCGCCGTGCAAGATCTTGTTTCGCAGGACCCCATGACCCGCGGTGGCGGTGTCACGGGACTGAAGATTTCAGGCTGGAATCCGGTGATTGGCAAGCTCAGCTCTTACGTGGGCTGAACCTCAGTGTTCCGCGCCTAACGGGGAACACGCCTACAATCAAAGATAGATATTGCGAGATTCCTTTTGCGGCGCCAAAAACCGGCACCGCTGTCGTGATATGTGAAAAGTGAACTTCAAGGAGCATATTTTGACCTCCGTCAGTCTCGGCATGCCGCCATTGCCACCGCCCGTGCTCGCACCCCGGCGCAAGACCCGGCAAATCAAGGTCGGCCCCGTGGGTGTGGGGTCGGATTCGCCCATCAGTGTTCAGTCCATGACCACCACCCCCACCACTGACATCAACGGCACCTTGCAGCAAATCGCTGAATTGACTGCGTCCGGCTGCGATATTGTCCGTGTGGCCTGCCCGTCTCAGGACGACGCCGAAGCGCTGCCGATCATTGCCCGCAAGTCACAGATTCCCGTGATTGCAGACATCCACTTCCAGCCCAAGTATGTCTTTGCCGCCATTGAGGCCGGGTGTGCGGCAGTCCGGGTGAATCCCGGTAACATCCGAAAGTTTGATGACCAGGTCAAGGAAATCGCCAGGGCCGCCAAGGACCATGGCACTTCCATCCGGATTGGCATCAACGCCGGTTCGTTGGAGCCTGGCATCATGAAGAAGTACGGCAAGGCCACCCCCGAAGCCTTGGTGGAGTCGGCTGTTTGGGAAGCGTCCTTGTTTGAAGAGCACGGGTTCCACGATTTCAAAATCTCCGTCAAGCATAATGACCCGGTCATCATGGTTGCCGCATACGAGATGCTTGCCGAACAAGGCGACTGGCCCCTGCACCTGGGCGTCACCGAGGCTGGCCCTGCGTTCCAGGGCACCATCAAGTCCGCCGTGGCCTTCGGCGCCCTGCTGTCCAAGGGCATCGGCGACACCATTCGCGTTTCCCTGTCCGCTCCGCCGGTTGAGGAAATCAAGGTGGGCAACCAGATCCTGCAGTCGCTGAACCTGCGTCCGCGCAAGCTGGAAATTGTCTCCTGCCCGTCCTGCGGGCGCGCCCAGGTTGACGTCTACAAGCTCGCGGAAGAAGTCACCGCCGGACTTGAGGGCATGGAAGTTCCGCTGCGCGTGGCTGTCATGGGCTGCGTCGTCAATGGTCCGGGTGAAGCTCGGGAAGCTGACCTCGGCGTGGCGTCGGGCAACGGCAAGGGACAGATCTTTGTGAAGGGAAAAGTCATCAAGACTGTCCCTGAAGACCAAATTGTTGAGACACTCATTGAAGAAGCAATGAGGCTTGCCGAAGAGATGGAGTCCGAAGCGGATGACACGAATCTCAAGGGTGGCCCCGTGGTTAACGTTTCCTAGCGGAACCCGCCGTGAATCGGTGCGCGTCCTCGTCCACGAGGACACGGGCGCGCTCCGGACTCTGATCGCACGCGACCGGGTTGCAAACGTCTTCGTTGACTCCTTGGTCAGCCACAACAAAAGTGCCGTTCCTTCTTTCCCAGGCTCCGTCATTCTGGGTCATTTCGCGGACGACGGCGTGACGCTGGATGCCGCCTGCTGGGTGGGTTCCAACGTGGTCCCCATTGAAGCAAACAGCGAACAAGCAGCAGCTTTTGGCCGATGGATTGTGGCGCACTGGCAGCCGCACGCCTCCATTTTTGGTCCTGCCGACGCCACCCTTTCGCTCATGAGCGTGCTGGAGCAGGCCGGTATCCAAGCTCAAGAGGTTCGTGCCAACCAGCCGCTTCTGAGTATTTCAGGCACGCCGCTACTGCCCCCAAATTCCTTGCTGACAGTGAGCAAAACAAAACATTTCAATGAACTCCTTGACGCTGCAGCCGCCATGTTTGAAGAAGAGGTGGGTTACTCTCCGTTCTTGGGTGGTGAGGAAAACTACCGCCGCCGTGTTGCGTGGTTGATCAGTCACGGCCATTCCTTCAGCCACCAGGGTGCCTTTGGGGAAGTCATCTTCAAAGCTGATCTGGGTGCCGTGACACAGTTCGCCACCCAGGTGCAGGGGGTGTGGATGAACCCCGATTACAGGGGAATGGGGCTCAGCGCAGCCTACATGTCTGCCGTGGTGCTGCTAGCCCAGGCCCACGCACCGATCACCAGTTTGTATGTCAACGACTACAACACCCGGGCCAGGGCACTGTACAAGCATGTCGGCTTTGAACAGGTGGGCACCTTCGCCACCGTGTTGTTTTAGTCCGCGCGCGATTCCAACGCCACCTCTGCGGCTGCAAGTACCCTGTGCTCTGAACTCAGGGAGTATTCGCGCAGCTCTGATGAGATCTAACGGCTTCCTCCTCACGCACCGCACTTGTTCCACCACGTCTGCACGGATGCCTTTGGCTGCGCAGGCAAGTCGTGTAACGCACGTCACCGGATTCGCGCTACGCTTATGCAACTTGTTGCGAAAGGGAGTCGTTGAATGAATGCTGGTCAGTTTCCCCACCTGTTCACCCCGTTGGATCTGGGATTCACCACGCTGCCCAACAGGGTGCTGATGGGTTCAATGCACGTGGGACTCGAGGAACTTCCGGGCGGCTTTGAGCGCATGGCGGCCTTTTATGCCGAGCGCGCCCGAGGGGGAGTCGCCTTGATGGTGACTGGCGGCATTTCCCCGAACGACGCCGGCCGCCCCATGAAGGGCGGGGCCAAGCTCAGCACGCCCGAAGAAGCCGAACAGCACAAAGTAGTCACCGAGGCCGTCCATGCAGAGGGCGGCAAAATCGCCTTACAGCTGCTGCATTTTGGCCGCTACGCAGCCCATCCCGGCCTCGTTGCGCCCAGTGCGGTGCAGGCCCCCATCAGCCCACTCACCCCGAACCCGCTAAGCAGAGCAGCGGTGGAGGCCACCATTGAAGACTTCGCCAGTGCCGCACAGCTGGCCAAGGACGCCGGCTACGACGGTGTGGAAATCATGGGCTCTGAAGGCTACCTGATCAACGAATTCGTGGCCCGGCGCACCAACCACCGCGACGATGAATGGGGCGGCAGCTATGAGAACCGGATGCGTTTCCCGGTGGAAATTGTCCGGCGCACCCGGAAACGTGTAGGTGCGAACTTCATCATCATTTACCGGCTCTCCATGCTCGACCTCGTCGAAGGTGGCTCCACGCTGGAGGAAGTCATCCAATTGGCCCAGGCCGTGGAAAAGGCCGGTGCCACCATCATCAACACCGGTATCGGCTGGCATGAAGCCCGGATCCCCACCATCGCCACGTCCGTACCGCGGGCCGGTTACGCATGGGTCACAAAAAAGCTCATGGGCCACGTCGGTATTCCGTTGATCGCCACCAACCGGATCAACACCCCCGACGTCGCCGAACAGCTCCTGGCCGACGGCACCGCAGACATGGTTTCCATGGCCCGGCCATTCCTGGCCGACGCGTTCTTCATGCGCAAGGCAGCAACCGGACGAAGCGATGAAATCAACAGCTGCATCGCCTGCAACCAGGCGTGCCTGGACCACACCTTCGTGGGAAAGACTTCCTCGTGCCTCGTCAACCCACGCGCCTGCCACGAAACTCAAATCACCATTGAAGCCACGGCGCATCCGAAAAAAATTGCCGTCGTGGGTGCCGGCCCTGCAGGCCTTGCCTTTGCCGTCACGGCTGCCGAACGTGGCCACTCCGTTACGTTGTTTGAGGCCGCGGTGGAGATCGGCGGACAGTTCAACCTCGCCAAGCAAATCCCCGGCAAGGAGGAATTTCACGAAACCATCCGCTACTTCAACCGCCAAATCCAGCTGCGTGGCATCGAACTGCGCCTGAGCACGCTGGCCACCATCGACTCCCTTACCGCTGAGAACTTCGAGGAGATCGTCCTAGCCACCGGTGTCCTCCCGCGCACTCCTGAGCTGGACGGCGTGGACCATCCCAGCGTGCTCAGCTACCTGGACGTGCTGCGCGATAAAAAGGAGGTGGGCGCCAACGTCGCCATCCTCGGCGCTGGCGGTATCGGCTTTGACGTGGCCGAATACATCACGGCCCAAGGCACCAGCGCCACGCTCGTACCGGAGAAGTTCTACCGCGAGTGGGGCATCGACACCACCTACAGCGGCCCTGGCGGCATCACCAGCCCTGAGCCGGAGCGTCCCGACCGCCGCGTGGGCCTGTTCCAGCGCAAGGAAACAAAAGTTGGTTCCGGCCTCGGCAAGACCACCGGCTGGATCCACCGCACCACGCTGAAGGCCAAGGGTGTCCAGATGGTCCCCGGTGTGGAATACCAAAGGATTGACGACGCCGGACTCCACCTGAGCGTCAACGGCACGGACACTGTGCTCGCCGTGGACACCGTCATCCTGTGCACCGGTCAGGATCCCCGGCGGGAACTGCAGGCTGGGCTGGAAGCCTCGGGCGCCGTCGTGCACCTGATTGGGGGAGCGGATGTGGCAGCTGAGCTTGATGCCAAGCGTGCCATCGATCAGGGCACGCGGCTGGCAGCGGTGATTTAAATGTCCCTGACCCAGGCGATCCTGACGTCCTTGTTGGAAATGCCGTGCTCGGGGGCCGAATTGGCGCGGCGCTTTGATAAATCGTTGGGATATTTTTGGCAGGCCACGCACCAGCAGATTTACCGGGAGTTGGGGTCGATGGAGCGAGACGGGCTGATAGCGGCGTACGGGCTACCCACGGCTCGTGGCCGGCAACGACATTTCACCGTGCTGGCCCCGGGGCGGGATTTGCTGCAAGCCTGGTGTGCCGGGCAGGGGGAACTGCGCCCCATCCGTGACGAACTATTGCTGCGTATGCGTGCGGCCGCCGTGTTGGGGACGGTGGATATTGCTGCTGAGATGCGTCGGCAGCAGAGCCTGCACCGGGATGTTCTTGCCCGCTATGAAGCCATTGAACAGCACGATTTTCCTCTCGGGATACAGCGTTCCACAGCTGATGAATTGCAATGGGCTGTGCTGCGTGCGGGGATTGTGTACGAGACTTCATGGCTGGCATGGTGCGAAGAAGTGCTGGAAGGGCCCGGTTTCCAATAGCCACGCGGCGCGGGCGGATAGAGGTTGTGCCTGCTGTCATCTTGCCTGCGGTGTCGGCGCAGCGGATACTGGGTAACGCGGCAGGGCACGGTGCCCCATTGGAGAACGGACTATGCACATGGCGGTCACCACCAGCATCTCCCCGGTTCAGTTCGACGTGAATTCGTCTCTCAGCACCGCACAACGGCAGACCCAGGGCCGGGCAGCAAGAGATCGTATCCATCCGGCCCAACTTGGAGACTGGAATCCGCAGAGCCGCGGCCACGACGCACTGGAGACTATCCTGGCCCAGAGCGCCATTCGGCAAAGTGATTTGCTGCCCATCCGCCACGGCCGCATGTCGGCATCTGCCTGGACCTACTACCGCGGGGCGGCAGCCGTTGCGGCAGCAGATCTTGGATCACGGCCGAACAGCGGGCTGACCGTCCAGATGTGCGGGGATGCGCACATCCTCAATTTCGGATTGTGGGCCACCCCCGAGCGCAATCTCTCCTTTGACCTCCGTGATTTTGATGAGACTCTGCCCGGGCCTTTCGAATGGGACGTGTCGCGCCTCGTCGCCAGCATCGTGGTCCTGGCCAGGGACTCGGGCCTGAAACAGACCGTGGCGGACAGGGCGGTTGCAGCATGCCTTGCAGCTTATCGCGCCCGGATGGCCAAGTACAGCACTGCCAAACAGCTGTTTATTTGGTATGACAAGGTGACAGTTGACGATCTGATCGGCGTCTTCACCACCAAGGACCAGAAGCGTGCCAGTTCGTTGATCGCAAAATCGGCCGTCAAGAAGACCAGTGCTGGCGCCGCCAAGAAACTGATCGAAAAAGTTGGCGGTAGGCTGCAGATCAGCGAGCAACCCCCCACCCGCACACACCTGAAAGCCACACCCGCAAGCGCGGTCTACAACGCCTATCGGGAATCGTTGGAGGAAGACCGGAGGCACCTGTTGGATGGCTTCACACCGCAGGATGCCGTCCAACAGATCGTCGGCGTTGGCAGTGTGGGCATGCGGGTCTACCTGCTGCTGCTCAACGGATGCCATGACAACGATCCGCTGTTCCTGCAGATCAAGCAGGCCGGGCCATCCGTGTACGAGCCGTTCGCCGGGGCCAGCGTGCACACAAACCACGGCCAGCGGGTGGTTACCGGGCAGCGGTTGATCCAGAGCGCAACCGACATCTTCGTCGGTTGGACCTCAGACCAGGGACTCGACTTCTACGTGCGGCAGTTCCGTGACATGAAAGTCATCGCCGACGCCGAGATTCTCGCCCCACGGCTGGTCGAGTTCGCCACTGCCTGCGGCGGAGTCCTGGCCCGCTCCCACGCCCGCAGTGGTGACCCGACCGCCATCAACGCCTACATCGGGAAGGGCCGAAAATTTGATGAGGCACTCGGCCGATTCGCCGTGGCCTACGCCGACCAGACTGCCGTTGATCACCAGCAACTCGTCGATGCCGTGAAGTCAGGAGCCATAGCCAGCGCACCGGGCTAGCGGCTGGGTGCTACCGGCTATCGGCTGGCTTCGTGCTGCTCGTTGGCCTGGGCGGTGACAAGTTGCGCCGTGGCTTTGAGCATGGCTGCGGTCTGCGCAATGACAGGAGCGTAGGAGGATTGCCACGCATGCCGGAAGACAAACGCGTCAGGCCCCTCCCAGCGCAAGCGCGAGGTGATGCGGGTGTTCAGTTCCTGCTTGATAGTCAGCAGGACTGTGTGGGCGAGGTCAAGATCCCGGGCGAAATGATGCAACTCCTCCGGGTCTGCGCCGTAAAGGCCAGTGCTCACTATTTCTCCCATGCTTGCCTCATTGAACAGCCTCAACCCTAGTTTGCAGGGTGGGCGGCAGGCGATGGGCAGGGCTCCCCATGGACGGGACCGCCTGACCCGGCCGCTGCACTTATCTAGTGCGGCGCCGCAACGTCAGTGACGCCAGCAGCAGGCCTGCCACAACAAAAGCAGCCACCACCACCAAGTCCGTGAGTAATGATGAGGTGGGATCGGCATGACCGGCGACTTCCTGCAAACCGTGAACGGCGTAGCTCAGCGGCATGATGTTGGAAAGGGCCTCCAAGATGCCGTTCATTTGCGCCCTCGCCACAAAGAGCCCGCACAGCAGAATTTGTGGAATGACTACCACCGGCATGAACTGCACGGCCTGAAACTCAGTGGTGGCAAAGGCGGAACAGAGCAGCCCCAAGGCTACGCCAAGCACCGCCGTCAACACGGAAATCAGTACCACCCAGCCCGCATTGCCAGCAATCTTCAACCCAAAGATCCAGTATGCCGTTGCCGTTGCGACCAGTGCCTGCAGGGCCGCCATGATGGAAAACGCCAGTGCGTAGCCAAAAAGCAGGTCGGCCTTGTGGACGGGCGTGGTCAGAAGGCGTTCCAGGGTTCCAGAGATCCTCTCGCGCAACATGGTGATGGATGTGACCAGGAACATGACCACAAACGGGAAGATGCCCAGCATCATCAACCCCACCCGGTCAAAGGTGCGTGGCATGCCGGGAGCCAGTGTTTCTTTTTCGTACAGCCAATACACCAGGGCCAACAGTAAAGCCGGAACCACCAGGATCAAGGCGATGCTGCGCGGGTCGCCCTTGAGCTGGCGAAGCACGCGCAGGCACGTGGACCACATCATGGCGACGTTCACGAGGCCGCCTCGGCGCCGCCGGCATCCGCTTCGGCTGCCCGGATCAGACGCAGAAAAGCCAGTTCAAGGTCGTCGGTGTCGCCGCGTTGGCGCAATTGCGCTGGTGTGAGCTGCGCCAAAAGCAGGCCCCCGCGCAACAGCAGCAGCGAATCACAGTGCCCTGCCTCCTCCATAACGTGGCTGGAGATCAACAGCGTGGTGCCCGCAGCAGCCATGGCCGAAAACTGGCCCCACAATTCAGCCCGCAGCACTGGGTCCAGGCCCACGGTCGGCTCATCCAGGACTAAAAGTTTGGGCTTGCCCACCAGCGCGCACGCCAGCGACACCCGGCTGAACTGTCCACCGGAAAGCTTGGATGCCTTGCGCGTGGCCACATCTTCAAGCCCGACGGCGGTCAACACAGCATCGGCGTCCTCTCGGCTGCCGCCGTGCACCGAGGCGAAATACCGTACGTTGTCCAAGACGCTCAGATCGGGGTACACGCTGGGCGCTTGGGTGACGTAGCCGACGTCGTGCCTGTTCCTCGGATCGCCTGCCGGGCGGCCCAACACCGTGAGCGTGCCAGCGGTGATCTTTTGCACCCCCACCAGGGCACGCATGAAGGTGGTCTTGCCGCTCCCCGAAGGGCCCAGCAAACCCGTGATGCGCCCCTCCGGAATGTTGCAGGAAATGTTGGCCAGGACCTGCTTCTTGCCGCGGAACACGCGCAGACCCTCCACACTGACGCCCATAGAACCGCCAGCGCCCGCAGGGTTGGCAGGCATGGGGGCAAAAGGCGGCTCTGGGACTGGCATTGTGGCTCTGTGGGACATGCTGGCTCCAAGCTGCCGGTTCCGGTGCTGTCACCATCAAACTAGACCCAGCCGTGGATGCTGTCCAATATCGCAGGGGCCTGATGGAACTCCCCGAGGAGCAGGTGTGCCAGCAGGGCCTGCGAACCGGTACATTAGTACCTGTCCGCCTGAACTTACGGCGGCACCCACCCACTTCAAGAAATGGAAGATTCCGCGTGGCACTTCGCCTTTCCACCCTCTTTCTACGCACCCTGCGTGAAGACCCCGTCGACGCCGAGGTCGACAGCCACAAACTCCTGCTGCGTGCCGGCTACATTCGCCGTGCCGCCCCGGGTATTTACACGTGGCTGCCGCTGGGCCTGCGTGTGCTGCGCAAGGTGGAGGCCATTGTGCGCGAGGAGATGGACGCGATTGGCGCCCAGGAAGTCCACTTCCCGGCACTGCTGCCCAAGGAACCGTATGAAGTGACCAATCGCTGGCTTGAGTACGGCGACGGCATTTTTCGTCTGCAGGACCGCAAGGGCGCCGACTACCTGCTGGCGCCCACGCACGAGGAAATGTTCACGCTGCTGGTCAAGGACTTGTACTCCTCCTACAAGGATCTGCCGCTGAGCCTGTACCAGATTCAGAACAAGTACCGCGATGAGGCCCGGCCCCGTGCCGGCCTGCTGCGTGGGCGTGAGTTCATCATGAAGGACTCCTACTCCTTTGACATTGACGACGCCGGACTGGACGCCAGCTACATGGCCCACCGCGGTGCCTACTTGCGTATTTTTGAACGGCTGGGCCTGGAAGTGGTCCCTGTAGCCGCCACTGCCGGTGCCATGGGAGGTTCAAAGAGCGAAGAGTTCCTGCACCCCGTGGCCATTGGCGAGGACACCTTTGTGCGTTCGGCCGGCGGCTATGCCGCCAACGTTGAAGCCGTCACCACCGTGGTCCCTGCTGACATTGACTACGCCAACGCCCCCGCGGCCGTGGTTCGCGAGACCCCTGACTCTGCCACGATCGAAGCCCTGGTCGCCACCGCCAACGAGCTGGCACCGCGCGCAGAGGGACCATGGACAGCTGCGGACACGCTCAAGAACGTGGTACTGGCTGTCGACCTGCCCACCGGTGAGCGCCAGCTGGTGGTTGTGGCACTGCCCGGGGACCGCGACGTTGACCTCAAGCGCATTGAAGCCAACATTGGCATGCACCTGAGCATTGGCGGGGAAGTGGGTGTTGAACCGGCCGGCGAAGCCGATCTGCGCAAGCACCCCGGCCTGGTCAAGGGCTACATGGGCCCCGGACAGTCCCTGGATGCCGCAGTCCTTGGCACGGAAGGCTCCACGAAACTGCTGTTCCTGGTGGACCCGCGCATTGTACCCGGCACCACCTGGATCGCTGGAGCCAACGAAGACGGCAAGCACGTCTTCGGGCTGGTCGCCGGGCGTGACTTCAGCTGGGACGGCACCATTGAATCCGCACAGGTGCGCGAAGGCGACCCTGCCCCCGACGGCTCAGGTCCGCTGGAAACGGCTCGCGGCATTGAAATGGGCCACATCTTCGCCCTTGGCCGCAAATACGCGCAGTCGCTGGGCCTGAAGGTCCTGGACAAGAACGGCAAGCTGGCCGTTGTCACCATGGGCTCCTACGGCATCGGCATCACCCGCGCCGTCGCAGCCCTGGCTGAATCGAACCACGACGACAAGGGCCTGATCTGGCCCGCCAACGTGGCCCCGGCCGACGTCCACGTCGTGGCGGTGGGCCGTGGCGAGGAGATCTTTGAAGCAGCGGCCCAGCTGACGGCCGATCTTGAAAAAGCCGGCCTTGAAGTCATTTACGACGACCGCGCGAAAGTTTCCCCCGGCGTGAAGTTCGGCGATGCCGAGCTCCTTGGCGTCCCCACGATCCTTGCTGTAGGGCGCGGATTGGCCGAAGGGCTCGTGGAGATCAAGAACCGCGCCACCGGCGTCGCCGACAACGTTCCCGTAGCCGAGGCCGTGCAGTACATCCTCGACAAGGCATAACTTCTCCACAAACCGGGGGTCGGCGGTGCCGGCGTTTTCCATCCGGCTATCCGACCGACGGCCGTGGGCGGCCTTACGGTCTCCTTTACGCCGGACTACAAAAAACGCCGGCACCGCCGCCCGATGGGTGGGCAGGCTAGGCCTGCCCACCCATAGATAGGAAAGCATGATTTCGGGCTTTGAGAACATCACCACAGCGACCATTATTTTGATCCTGGTAGCCGGTTTTGCCGCTGGTTGGATCGACGCGGTGGTGGGCGGCGGGGGACTGCTGCAGCTTCCAGTCTTGTTGATGATCCCGGGCATTACACCCATTCAAGCGCTGGCGACGAACAAGATGGGGTCAATTTTCGGCACGGCCACCAGCTCGGTCACGTACTACAAACGGGTCAAGCCGGACATGCGCACGGCTCTGCCGATGGCCGGTGTTGCGCTGCTGGGAAGCGTGGGCGGGGCAGTGGTGGCAGCCAGCCTGCCCGGGTCTGTGTTCAAGCCGATCATCGTGGCGGCACTCGTGGCGGTGCTGCTGTTCACGGCGTTCAAACCCAATATCGGGGAACTGACCGCACTGCGTCATACGGGCCGCAAACACTATGCCGTGGCGTGCATCATTGGGCTGTTGATCGGCTTTTATGACGGCCTCATCGGCCCCGGCACCGGTTCGTTCCTGGTGATCGCCCTGGTGGGGCTCATGGGCTATGCCTTCCTGGAAGCGAGCGCCAAGGCGAAAATCGTCAACCTGGCCACCAATGCCGGTGCTCTCATGTTCTTCCTCCCCCACGGTTCGCTGTTGTGGGGTGTGGGCCTGGCCGTGGGCGGGGCCAACATGGCCGGCGGCTACCTCGGCGCCCGCACAGCGGTGAAACAGGGCAGCAAGTTCATCCGGGTGGTCTTCTTGTTGGTCGTTGGCGCGCTTATCATCAAGCTCGGTGTGGACGTGTGGAACGAGAACCTGGCCCACGCAACCCTGAGCTGGTTCAACGGTTAGTAGAGCACGTCAAGCTCGTGCGCGGAGGGCAGACCCGGAAGCGTCTTGGCCGCCAGCGTGCTGGCCACCCACAAGGAGCGTTGCGCATCGCGGGCATGGCCGGGTGATTCCAGATAGCTGAGGGCATTTTCCACCTCGCGCAGAATGGACCACGCCACGGCCAGTTCGGCGTCCAGCCCGGCCGCGGCTGACAGTTCTGCGGCGCGAGCCCGGAGCGCGGCTTCGGCGCCCCGCTGCGGCAAGTCACGCAGTCGGTTCCACAGGCAAGGTGCCACGGCATACTCCGGATCACCGACCAATGCCTGCGGGTCTATTGCCAGGTAGCTATTGGATCCCCTCCGCGCCAATGCGTTGAGGTAGTGAAGATCGGTGTGGATGAGGACGTCGTTGTTGCTGCGCCGTGCCACTGACCCCCGTGTTTGGCACACCTCAAGTGCCGCCTCGAGCAGCCAACGGGGAAAGGGTTCCCCCGCCTCGTCCCAACGCTGCGGCAGTTCGTCGCAGTACCGTTCAGCGGTGGCGGCCACTTCCGGAAACTGCTGCCATTCAGGGCGGGCGTCAGGACGAATGCTCAAGTCACGCAGCAGTCCGCCCCACCGGGCTATGGCTTCGTCAATGGGCAAATCCATCAGGGATCGGGTGTTGTCGAGGCGTTCAAGGACCATGGCACCCATCGATGAGTCGCTGTGCAGAAGCTGCACAGCGCCGCGGCCACCCCACAACTGCAGGGCAACCGGTTCCAGCAGTGTCTCCTCGCAAGGGAACGACACTTTCAGCGCGGCTGCCGCTCCGTGCGCGGTCAGCACCGGAATCACCATGGCCGTATGCCCGTGCCACGGCAACTCTCCAACA
Organism: Arthrobacter sp.; assembly: GCF_030540645.1. Classification (GTDB taxonomy): domain Bacteria; phylum Actinomycetota; class Actinomycetes; order Actinomycetales; family Micrococcaceae; genus Specibacter. The sequence goes on along the minus strand of NZ_JAUNVV010000050.1, from coordinate 4,851 downwards.
GGCAGGTCCAGTGTCAGCCGCCACTGCTTCAGAGCCTCTGCGACCAACCCGGGCAACCGCCCCAGCCAAGTGCGCCCCTCCCGGCTTTGCCGGTGGCGCACCCGCACGGACTCGGGGATCTGAAGGTGAGTTGTCACAACCTGAGCTTAGCCGGTGGCACCTGGGTGGGCCGGGCGCCGTCGAACGTTCACAGGGAAGGGTGCAGGGAACGTTCGACGCCGGTTCAGCCCACCAGCCCGCTGGCGCCGAGTAGACGACCGATGGCAAACGTGGCAGCCAGGGCCAATGCCCCGCCCACTACGACCCGGGCTGCCGCCCGGTTGCGCGAACCGCCACCGATGATGGCGCCGATCCAACCCGTGATGCCCAAAGCCAGCAACACCGACACAAACGTGACGGGCACCCGGAGGTGTTCCGGGGGAAGCAGGATCGCCAGCAGCGGTAGCAGCGCCCCCAGCGTGAAAGCGACGGCGGAGGCGAAGGCTGCGTGCCATGGGCTGACTACGTGGTCCTCTTCAAGGTCTAGTTCTGCTGCCAGATGGGCGCCGAGGGCGTCACTTTCCGTCAGTTCGTCGGCGACCAGCGCCGCAGTGGACGGGGACAGTCCTTTGTTCTCATAGTTTCGTGCCAACTCGGCCAAATTCTTTTCGGGGTGCGCCTTCAGGTCTGCCCGCTTCTGTTCGATCGTGGCTCTTTGGCTGTCGCTCTGGCTGCTCACCGAAACGTATTCACCCAGGGCCATGGAAATGGCTCCGCCGATCAGAGCGGCCATGCCAGCTGTCAGGATAGGTCCGCTGCTGGTCGTGGCGCCGGCTACGCCAACGGCTACTGCGGCGACGGACACGATTCCGTCATTGGCGCCCAATACCCCTGCCCGCAACCAGTTCAAACGTTGGGCGGTTTCCCCTGTTGTCGAGAGTGCCCGCGGTGGTGTCAACTCTTCTGCTCGCTTCATGTTTCCAGCAAAGCACTACCGTTTTCTTGCCGCCAGCAAGGAAAGGATGTCCTCGCTGAGGTTTGGCTATCCTCGCTAGTGGGCGATTCCGGCCAATGCACCGACTGTGCCGCCCCAGAACTTTTGAGTCTGTGCGGAGTCGAGTAGCCAGCTAACGGAGATTTCCCGCAGCGTGCCGTTGGCCACCAAGGCTGTGGTGTCCTGGCCACGGGGTGCACTGAGAGCTGCAAGATCGGCGTAAATGGTCTCCAACTCGGCTTCCAACCCGGCCAAGGCAGTTTCTGGATGGGCGGTGAACGTGGAATCCAGGATGAACCCTGCCACCGGGGTGACCTGCGGCAGGCACCGAAGCTTGAGTTCGGCATTGAGCACCACCAACTTGTCCTGATGACGTGCCAGCAGGTCTGCAGACTGGCTAAACCGCGGTTCGGACATGCGGGCTGTGGACACCTGATAGGCGTAGCTGGCCTTTTGCTCACCCAATGCAGCAGCGTGCAACGCTGCATCGACTGTGGCTCCTGGCCGTGGTTCCAATGTGGAGGAACACTCCGGTCCCGCAGGTGTTGGGAAATCGACGTTGGCTGGTAGGAATTTGGAGGGCGGAAGGACAACCCCCGCTGCGGCCGCAAGATCCTTGGCCTGGAACTGTTGGCTGGTGCCCACTGCGGCAAAGACCCTGCCCATGGCGTGATCGGCTGTCAGGGCGTGGGTTAGCAACGTCTCTGCACTTGCACTGAGGGCGTGCTGCAGTTCTGCCACTGTCGGTGGAGGGGTGGGGGAGGAAGTGGTGGGAGCCGTGGCTTCTGCGGTACTCGGAGCCAAGCCGTCACCGAGCGCGGCAGACTGCACTGAAAGGTCCTTGGCCGTCTGCTGCAGCAGTTGCTGAGTCTTGGCAGGCACTGAGGAACTGCTCAGTGCTGCGGCGTAGGTGGCCAATGTGTTAGTGGTTTTCCACGCCTCCTGCCGGTGCAGCTCGGTCTGTGGGGGACTGGCGGTCTCCTCTTCATGATCTGAAATCACGGTTCCGAGGCCAACCACAAGTGCCGAAATAACAAGGAGGAAAAATAGGCCGCGTAGGAAAGCGACAGGGCCTTTACGTGAACTCCGGGCGGCTTTGCTCCCGGGGTTGGCTCCCGACGGGGAGTTCTCCGGGACGGGCTGGGATGGTGGATTGCTCACAACTTCTGATCATCTCATGATTGAACCCCGCCACCTGCACCCACAAAGCGTTGTGCAGTGGCTGGATGCGTCCATACTCACACTGGATCGTTGCGCAGCGGGCGTGGAAACTCGGTAGTCTATATACCTACAACATCATCAATAGGGAGGCGTGCGTTTTATGACGAAGCCAGACAGGCCGAAAACGGCCGCACGCTCAGGGAACAAGCCCTCGGCAATGGATTCCGCTGCTGAAGCGCTCAGACTTCACACACTCCTTGCCCCCACCGTGGCAGCCGCAGACTTGTACTTGGAAGAAGTCAAGGTCCACTTTGCCGGATCCCACCGCACGGTCTCTGTGATTGTCGATCTGCCCGAAGATGCAGTTGGCGGGGTCGGCCTCGATGCAATTTCAGCCATTTCCCGTGAGCTTTCGGACGTGATGGACACGGACCCGAACGACGACGGAAACGCCTACGACCTGGAAATCTCTTCACCTGGCGCCACCCGACCCATGACCGAACCCCGCCACTGGCGCAGGGCCCTGGGACGCATGGCCAAGGTCAGTGCCTCGGACCGGGAGAACTTTGTGGGCCGTATTCTGGCCGTGGATGACGACGGCGTGCTTTTCAAGCCTGAACTGCCCGTCAAAAAGGGTATGAAACCCAAACAGGGAGAACCTGAAAAGGTTTTGTTCACGGCCATTCGCCGAGGTGTTGTTGAACTTGAGTTTGCTCGCCTCGACGAGGCTGAGCTTGATTTGGAATTTGAAGCGGCCAGCGGCAACGCGGTTGATGGAGAGGGAAGCTGACCATGGACATAGATATGAGCGCATTGCGGGAGCTGGAGCGCCAACGGGAAATCCCATTGGACATGCTGATTCCCACCATTGAGCAGGCCTTGTTGATGGCCTACTACAAGTCCTCCGGCGCCCATGAGAGCGCACGGGCCGAGCTTGATCGCAAGAGCGGCCACGTCACCATCTGGGCCGCTGAACTGGACGACGACGGCGCAGCCATCGGGGAATTCGATGACACACCGAAGGGCTTTGGGCGTATTGCTGCCAGCACGGCACGCCAGATCATTCTGCAGCGTTTGCGGGATGTGGAGGACGACGCCGTCTTGGGCGAGTTCCGCGGCAAGGAAGGCGAACTGGTCTCCGGCCAGATCCAGCAGGGAAACAACCCCAACATGATCCAGGTCGACTTGGGTGCTGTGGAGGGCGTGCTTCCTCCGAATGAGCAGGTGCCGGGGGAGGACTACCGTCACGGCAGCCGTATCCGCACGTTCGTGGTGGATGTTCATCGGGGGCTGAAGGGCCCTTCCATCACGCTGTCTCGGTCACACCCAGGTTTGGTGCGCAAGCTCTTCGAAATGGAAGTTCCGGAGATTGCTGACAACACTGTCGAAATCGTTGCGCTGGCCCGTGAAGCAGGCCACCGCAGCAAGATTGCCGTCCAGGCCAACAAGGCTGGCGTCAACGCCAAGGGCTCGTGCATCGGAGAAATGGGTTCGCGAGTCCGTGCCGTCATGACCGAGCTCAACGACGAAAAGATTGACATCGTTGACTTCAACGAAGATCCAGCCATTTTCATCGCCAATTCGCTCTCACCCTCGAAGGTGATTTCAGTCACCATAGTTGATGAGGCAGCGCGTTCAGCACGAGTCGTCGTCCCTGATTATCAGCTGTCTTTGGCCATCGGCAAGGAAGGCCAGAACGCACGATTGGCCGCCAAGCTCACCGGCTGGCGCATTGACATCGTCTCCGACGCCGCCGCAGTTTAGGTCTGAGGTTGAGGGCGCGTTAGAATAAGGAGAACCGGGCCTGAAGCTGCCCTGACACCCCAAATACCCGAAGGTACGGCAGAGTTGGTTGAGAAAGTAGCGGTAGCGCCAAGCGAAACCGCCAAAACCAGCGAAGCAGTGCGGACTTGTATTGGTTGCAGGAAAGCAGAAGCACGGTTTCAACTTGTGCGGCTCGTGAGGTCCATCAACAGCTCCGGTGAAACGGAGGCGCTGGTGGACGTTCTGCGCCGTATGCCTGGCAGGGGTGCTTGGCTGCATCCCCAGCTGGAATGTTGGAAGCAGGCGATCAAACGCCGCGCCATTGGCAGGGCCCTTCCGGGGGTCACCAATGTGAGCGAGGTTGAAGCGTTTGCGCAAAATGGTCTGCCGCTTATGGCTGGCCATGAACATACGAACCTAATTGTCCCTTTGTGAAAGCGGGTCAGAAAACCGATGGAAACCCGATGAGTACCCAGCGATGAGTGCCCAAAAATGAGCAATTTCATGTGCTCTCACGCCGCCTATTCCGACATGGAATGGCGCAGTAAGAATTAAACGGTTCGTACCTGTCCGGTGCGGGCCGAGACAGGAGAAATGTGGCCAAGGCCCGCGTACACGAGCTTGCAAAAGAGCTCGGCATCACCTCAAAAGAAGCAGTGAGCAAACTGCAGGAACTGGGCGAATTCGTTCGTTCGGCATCCTCCACCATTGAGGCCCCCGTCGTGAAGAAGCTTCGCGACGCTTTCCCTGCAGCTGCAAAGCCTGCAGAGTCCAGCCCGGCTGCCACGGCAGCGCCTGAAGCTGCGGCGCCCATGGCAGCAACGCCCAAGGCAGCCGCCCCGAAGGCCGCAGCTACACCGAAATCCGCCACCCCGGCTGCGCCCGGCCCTGCTGTTCCGGGCCCCAAGGCAGCTCCGGCACCTGCTGCCCCAGCCCCGGCCGCTGCGCCAGCC
>NZ_JAUNVV010000049.1:19775-25556 GCF_030540645.1 Arthrobacter sp. | reverse complement strand
TCCTGGTCAACGAACGACGCCTCAATGTCCAGCTGCGTGAACTCGGGCTGGCGGTCGGCGCGGAAGTCCTCATCACGGTAGCAGCGGGCAATCTGGTAGTACTTCTCAAAGCCACCCACCTGCAGCAGCTGCTTGAAGAGCTGCGGGGACTGCGGCAGCGCGTACCAGGAGCCGGGGGCCAGACGTGCCGGCACCACGAAGTCGCGGGCACCTTCAGGGGTGGAACGCGTCAGCGTCGGCGTCTCAATCTCGGTGTAGCCCTGCTCGTGCAGCAGCTCGCGTGCCACACGGTTCGCTTCCGAACGCAGGCGCAGGTTCCGCTGCATGCCGGGGCGGCGCAGGTCGAGGTAGCGGTGCTTCAGCCGGGCTTCCTCACCCACCTCCACATGGTCATCGACCTGGAACGGCAGCGGTGCGGCCTCATTAAGCACGACGACGTCATCGGCCATCACTTCGATCTCACCCGTGGCGAGGCCCGGGTTTTCGTTGCCTTCGGGGCGGCGTGAGACGGTGCCCGTGATCTGCAGCACGAACTCGTTGCGCAGGGCGTGGAACACATCCTCTTCACGCACCACGATCTGTGCCACGCCGGAAGCATCACGCAGGTCAAGGAACGCAACACCGCCATGGTCGCGTCGGCGGGCTACCCACCCCGCAAGGGTGACGGTTTGGCCAATATGTTCAGCCCGCAAGGAGCCCAGGTCATGTGTGCGCAGCACAGCATTCCTTTCAATGGTGGTGGACGGCCCACGTACAGGGGCCAAAAAGGTCAGTTGTCAACAAGTTTAGCGGTGAATCAAAGGGTCGCTGAATCCGGCGGATCCCTGAGGAAACTCCGGTCCACGGCCCCGCCTACGCGACGACGATGGTTGGCTTCAGGTCTGCGGCCGGCGGCATCCAGCTGGCTGGATCCGCTTCAACCTGCTCGCCGGAGCGGATGTCCTTGACCTGGTGGGCGCCGTCGTCGTCGGTGAACCAGACGTAGGGGATGCCGCGTTTGTCGGCGTACTTGATCTGCTTGCCAAACTTATCGGCCTTGGCGGCCACCTCGGTGGAGATGCCGCGGGCACGCAACGTGCGGGCAACGTCCTGTGCGGCGCTCCAGCTGTCCTCGTCGGCCAGCGTGACCAGCACGGCGGTGGGGACGCTGCGGGAGGCCGTGGCGAATTCCTGGCTCAGAATGCGTGAGACAAGGCGGGTGACACCGATGGAAAGTCCCACGCCGGGGAACTTGCGGTTGCCCTTGGAGGCCAGTGCGTCGTAGCGGCCGCCGGAGCAGATGGAACCAAGCTGCTCGTGGCCCACCAGCACCGTTTCGTAGACGGTCCCCGTGTAGTAGTCCAGCCCGCGGGCAATGGACAGGTCCGCCACCACGGAGCCGGGGGCACTTTTCACTGCGGCGGCGATGACCTGCTCAAGTTCGTTCAGGCCCTCCTCCATGAGCTCGTCGGTGACGCCCAGGGCGCGCACCTGCTCCACGAAGGAGGTGTCCTCGGTGCGGATGGAGGCCAGGGCCAGCGCCTTTTCAGCCTGTTCGTCGGTGGCCCCGAGCTCGGACTTGAGTAGTCCGGCCACGGCGGCCGCGCCGATCTTTTCCAGCTTGTCAATGCTGCGCAGCACCCCGGCCGTGTCACTGAGGCCGATGCCTCGGTAGAAGCCCTCGGCCAGCTTACGGTTGTTGATGCGCAGCTTGAAGGCGGGGATGGGCAGTGCGGACAGCGCCTCGGCGATGACCAGCGCAAGTTCCACGTCATAGCGGAACGGCAGTTCGCCGTCGGCCACCACGTCAATGTCTGCCTGGGTGAACTCGCGGGCACGGCCCTCCTGCGGACGCTCGCCACGCCAGACCTTCTGAATCTGGTAGCGGCGGAAAGGGAAGGAAAGGTAGCCGGCGTTTTCGACCACGTAACGGGCAAAGGGAACCGTCAAGTCGAAGTGCAGGGCCAGCTGGTTGGGGTCATCCTTGGCTGCGGAGGCGGCGTTTCCGTCGTCGTCCTGGAGGCGCGAAAGCGCGTACACCTCTTTGTCGATCTCACCCTTGCGCAGGAGCTGGCCAACGGTTTCCACCGCCCGGGTCTCAATGGAGGAGAACCCGTGGAGTTCAAAGGTGCGTCGCAGCGTGTCCAGCACATGTTGTTCCACCAGCCGCTCCTGGGGAAGCCACTCGGGGAAACCGGACAAGGAGGCGTTGCGTGCCATGGGTGTTGCTCTCCTAACATGCGCCGGAACCCTCATGAAGGACGGGGCGCGGCGGGGCGGGTAAACGTCACGGTGCCGGGTCCCCCTGGTCATGCTCGCCGATGTGCGGGCGTTCCATGGGTAAACTGGCACCGGCTGCCATTTTATAGCTTTGGCGGCCCACCCCCAACCCACCGCGCCCAGGCACGGCTGCGATGGGTGAACATACCGCTCAATTTGAAGGAGAGGCACCCTTGGGCAACAGCAACAAGTCCGGCCGCGAAGCAAAGGCACGCGTCGCACGCATGCAGGCCAACCAGGCATTGCATGAAAAGCAGGTCCAGCGGCGCAAACGCGACAACCTGATTGCGTTCATTGCGATCGGTGCCGCGCTGGCCGTGGCCATTGTGCTGGCGTTGACCGCGTTTCAACCCAAGGGGGACAACACTGCCGTCTCCGCCCCGGAAGCATCCGCCACAGTCTCCGCGGCTCCAGAGGCTTCGGCTGCTACTGCAGCCCCCGACGCTTCTGCTGCTCCGGCGGAAAGCAACAGCCCCGGTGTCCCCAATGCCGACACGGCCAAGGGCAAGACGTTCACCGGCGTCTTGACGCTCAATGGCAAGGCCCTGGATGTCACATTGGACGGCACCAAGGCCCCGCAGGCCGCTGCCGTGTTCAAGTCGCTCGCGGACAGCAACTTCATGGACGGCAAAACGTGCCACCGCCTGGCCGACGCGCCCGACTTCGGCGTGTTGCAATGCGGCTCGCTCAAGGGCGACGGCCAGGGCGATCCCAACTATCAGTGGGGCCCTGTCGAAAACACCCCGGCCGACGGCAAGTACCCGGCCGGGACCATCGCCGTGGCCCGCGCAAACACCACCTACAGCAACGGAACCCAGTTCTTCATCACGTTCAAGGACACGGTCCTTCCTCAGGACACCGGCGGCTACACCATCGTGGGAAAGGTCACCAGCGGCCTTGACGAGGTGAGCGCCATTGCCAAGGATGGGATCGAAGGCGGCGCCACCGACGGTGCACCCAACACCAAGGTGACGATAGACTCGTTCAAGCTCAACTAGAGTTCAACAGGCTTTTCCGCAGCTGGTCACAACCGTGTCCAGCAAGGAACAGCACCACAGCGATCCTGGCCAGATCTACTTTGCACCACCTGCCAGCATCCATCTACGCGAAAGATTTTTAGCGGTGACACACAGTCAAGAATCCGACGAAACACTTGCCTCTTCCACAGAGCCGGCCATTGCCGCCCCTGAGGGCACGACGGCGGAAAGCGCCGCCCCGGTGCAGCCTCCCGTCCCAGCGCCCTCACCGGCTTCACCCTCCCCTGCCGCTTTTGCGGCTCGGCCCAAGGCTCCTGCGGCACCTGTCCCAGCTCCAGCAGCATCTGCCATACCTGCCACTGCCTCCCCTGCGGCTCCCGTTCCGGCTGCTCCTGCGCCGGCGGCGACCACTGCAGTGAACATGGCAGAAGCTGCCAAGTTTGGCCGTGCCGAGGAAGACGGACACGTGTTCTTGCTCCTTGATGGCGAAGAGTTCCCCGTGGGCCAGTACCCGGGCGCGAGCAAGGATGAGGCGCTGGCCTACTTTGCCCGCAAATTCGATGACATCCTTGCCCAGCTGACTCTGCTTGAACAGCGCGTTGAGGCCAAGGCCCCCACCACGGACATGAACAAGAGCGTGGCGCACCTTCGCGAGCAGCTGGGCGAAAAGACTTCCGTGGGCGACGTCAACGCTGCCCTGGCCCGTCTCACCACCCTTGAAGAGAGCATCAAGGCACTGGCCGCTACCGAGCGCGCAGCGCACGACGCAGCCCGCGCCGTCGAGCTTGCCGCCCGTGAAGCCATTGTGGCCGAAGCTGAAAGCCTCGCGGCCGCGGATCCCGCGACCGTTCAGTGGAAGGTCAGCAGCGCACGCATGAATGACCTGTTCGAGTCATGGAAGCAGGCGCAGAAGTCAGGCATGCGTTTGGGCCGTGCCACGGAGGAAGGGCTGTGGAAGCGCTTCCGCAGCGCACGCACGGTCTTTGACCGCCACCGCCGCGCGTACTTCTCCCAGCTCGACAACAACAACACCGTTGCCAAGAGCGCCAAGGAGGCCTTGATCGAGGCTGCCGAGGAACTTGCAACCTCCACCGAGTGGGGTTGGGCCGCTGGCGAATACCGCAACCTGATGGACCAGTGGAAGGCTTCCCCCCGTGCCAGCCGCAAGGATGACGACGCCCTGTGGGCCCGCTTCCGTGGGGCTCAGGACAAGTTTTTCACGGCCAGGCAGGCTGCCAACAATGCCTTGGACGCCGAATTTGGTGCCAACTTGCTCGTCAAGGAAGCCCTCATTGTCGAAGCCCAGGCGCTGCTGCCCATCAAGGATCTCAACGCCGCGAAGAAGGCATTGCAGACCATCCGCGACCGTTGGGAAGAAGCCGGCAAGGTTCCCCGCGCCGACATGCAGCGTGTTGAGGGCAGCCTGCGCAAGGTTGAAGATGCTGTGCGTGCTGCTGACGAGGACAACTGGCGCCGCAGCGATCCGGAAGCCAAGGCCCGCACCAGCAGTGCGCTGAGCCAGCTGGAAACCACCATCGCAGGGCTCAAGGAAGACCTCGAGAAGGCCAAGAAGGCCGGGGATGCCCGCAAGGTCACCAAGGCCACAGAGGCGCTTGAAGCACGCGAGCTGTGGCTGGAGCAGATCCAGAAGGCTGCCGCGGACTTCTCCTAGCACCAGGCGAACGTTTAGCTACCGTTATTGAGGCCTGCGGGCCGGGTTGTCCACAATCCGGCCCGCAGGCCTTCTTCTTGCCCTCGGTCAGGTGCAGTGTGGAACCATGATTGAACTTTCCAAGGCCGCCGCCCAACTGATCGCACCCGGCGCAGCGTTTTCCCTGGCCGAGTTGTGCGCCATGGCTCTTGACGGTGTGGTGTGCCCCGTCGTCGGTAAGACTTTTCGCCCGGCGACCCTAGCCGAGACACCCGAGCTGAGAGCAGCCGCTGTGTCCCACCACATTCCGGCCAGTCTTGCGCACAGAGCCGTTGTTGCACAGTTGTCAGCGGCCTGGGTGTATGGCTGCGCTCCCCCGCCCGAGATATTTTCATTGGTGGTGGACAACGACGGCAACAGTGTCTGCACACCGCCGTTCTGCGGCTGCAGCATCCGTCAGGTGTACCTGAACGCCCCGGATGTGGTGACGCTTGGTTCCGTGCCCATCACCAGCCCACTGCGCACAGCACAGGATGTGGCCAGGACTGCTGCACTACCAGTTGCTCGGGCCGTTTTGACAGCCATCAGTCGCGACGCCGCGTTGCAATGTCCTCTCGAACACATCAGCCACGCATTGACGGCTGCGGCACATGTGCCGGGCAAACGCAGGGCTCAAGCCCTGTTGCAGGACATGATGGAAGGGTCCTGAACCGACTAGGCGCGGCGGCGAGAGCCTGTGGAGCGGTAGACGTCGAACACGCCGTCAATGCGCCGCACGGAGTTCAGCACATGGTCAAGATACTTCGGATCGCCCATCTCGAACGCGAACTTGGACACGGCCACGCGGTCACGGGAGGTGTTGACACTGGCCGCCAAGATATTCACGTGACTTTC
>NZ_JAUNVV010000049.1:0-19675 GCF_030540645.1 Arthrobacter sp. | reverse complement strand
GGCCAGCTTCACCAGCACGTCATCCACACCATGAACAATGACGCCCGAGTCGGAGATGCGTGAACGATTGGCGGGGTGGTGCGAGGTGGGCGGTGGCGCAGGCACCGCTTCAATTCCTTCATTGACACCGAGCAGGTCCCGCAGACGCTCGACCACGGACTGGGCGGAGGTGTGCCCATCCCCCACTGCCGCGTAAAGTCCGGCAATGTCGGTGTAGTGGAAATGCTGGGCGACGGCCAGCAAGGCGTCATGAGTCATCATCTTTTGCAGTGGCAGATTCTGCTTACGCAAAGCCTTCGTCAGCAGGTCCTTGCCCTTTTCGATGGACTCGTCGCGGCGTTCCTTGGTGAACCACTGCCGGATCTTGTTCCTGGCCCGGGCGCTTTTGACGAAGTTCTGCCAGTCCTGGCTGGGGCCGGCCCCTTCCGCCTTGTTGGTGAAAATTTCGACGGTGTCGCCATGGGCCAGCACGCTGTTCAACGGCACCAACTTGCCGTTGACTCGCGCCCCGATGGTCCGGTTGCCCACTTCCGTGTGCACGGAGTAGGCAAAATCCACCGGAGTGGAGCCTTCCGGCAGGGCAATGACCTTGCCCTTAGGCGTGTAGACGTACACTTCCTTGGAGTTCATTTCATAGCGCAGGGACTCCAGGAACTCATTGGGGTCACTTGTCTCCTGCTGCCAGTCCACCAAGGTGCGCAGCCAGTTCATGTCCTCTTGGACCGTGACGGGCGTTTTGTTCCCGGACTTGTACTTCCAGTGCGCAGCCACACCGTATTCGGCTCTCTGGTGCATCTCCAGCGTGCGGATTTGAATCTCCACCAGCTTGCCGCCCGGACCTATAACCGTGGTGTGCAATGACTGGTACATATTGAATTTGGGCAGCGCAATATAGTCCTTGAAGCGACCCACGAGGGGGCTCCACAGGGCATGGATCTGTCCAAGTGCCGCGTAGCAGTCCCCGACTGTGTCGACAATGACGCGGACCCCAATGAGGTCGTTGATGTCATCGAAGTCTTTGTTGCGCACCACCATTTTCTGGTAGATGGAGTAGTAGTGCTTTGGTCGCCCTGTCACATCTGCTTTGAGCTTGTTGACCCGCATCACTTCGACGATCTCGCGGCGAATGATGCTCAGCTGCTTCTCGCGTTCGGGGGAACGGTCCTGGACCATTCGCACAATTTCTTCATACACCTTGGGGTAAAGCGCAGCGAAGGAAAGTTCTTCCAGCTCCCACTTCATGGCGTTCATGCCAAGGCGATGCGCCAATGGTGCGAAGATGTCGAGGGTTTCTCTGGCCTTCTTTCCAGAGGATGCGGCTGAAACGAAGCGCCAGGTACGTGCGTTGTGGAGCCTGTCGGCCAGTTTGATGACGAGGACGCGAATGTCCTTGGCCATGGCAATAACCATTTTTCGGACAGTTTCAGCCTGGGCGGCCGCGCCAAACTCCACCTTGTCCAGCTTCGTGACACCGTCCACGAGCAGCATGATTTCAGTGCCGAACTCGCGTTCAAGCTCGTCCAAGGTGTAAGGGGTGTCCTCCACGGTGTCATGCAACAGCGCGGCAGCGAGAGTGCTGCCCGTCATGCCCATTTCAGCCAGGATGGTGGCCACAGCCACGGGGTGCGTGATGTACGGATCCCCGCTCTTGCGCTTCTGCCCCTCGTGATACTTTTCGGCCACGGAGAAGGCCCGCTGGATCAGGTCAAAGTCTTCCTTGGGGTTTCTGGCACGCACAATGCGCAGCATCGGCTCCAGGATCGGTGAATAACTCTCCGTGGACCAGCCGGTAAGGCGGGCCAGGCGTGAGCGGGTACGTTCCCGGCGGCCAGGGAAGGTGGGACGTGGCGAATCTGAATGGGGGTGGCCCTCGCCGCCTCCAGGATCGCTGCCATCATCCATCAATGTCTCGTGCAAGGGCGATTTCTCGTTCACCGCACAACCTCCCTTGGGCACTCACCATACACCTGCCACCACAGCAGGACGTGAATCCAGTCTAAGCTGCATGCTAGCGAATTTAAACCAAAAGAGCCGGGTTGGAATGCATAGCACCCCCACCCGGCCCTTCATCCGCCCTTGCGTAAGGTCGGAACTACTAGCTGACTTCCGCAGTTGCAGCACTGCCAGCGGCGCGCCGTTGCTGGACTTTCTTGGCCTGCTTGACGAGTTCAGGCTCGTGCTCGCGCAGCTTGGAGTACATGGGCGCGGCAACGAAGACCGTGGAGAATGTACTGACAATAATGCCGATGAACAAGGCCAGTGACAGGTCGCGCAACGTACCGGCACCGAGCAACAAGGCACCGATGAACAAGATCGAGCCCACTGGCAGCACGGCCACCATCATGGTGTTGATGGAGCGCACCAAAGTCTGGTTGACGGCCAGGTTCACCTCTTCGGCGAACGTCCGCCGCGTGGATTTGACGATGTCCGCAGTGTTCTCCCTGATCTTGTCAAACACCACCACCGTGTCATAGAGGGAGTAGCTCAGAATCGTCAGGAAGCCGATAATGGCCGACGGCGTGACCTCGAAGTTGGAGGCTGCGTACACTCCCGCAGTCACCACCATCACCACAAGCAGGCCCACTATCGCCGCGATCGACATCCGCCAGGTACGGAAGTACAAGGCCATCAAGACGGTGGCCAGCAGCACGAACACGATGAAGCCGATAATGGCCTGCCGGGAAACGTCCTGCCCCCAGGTGGGTCCTACGAAGGTGGAGGTGATGTGGTCTTCCGTTACCCCGTACGCAGTCTTCAGCGCGTTTTTAACCGCCAGGGTTTGGTCATCCGTCAGCTTGTCGGTCTGCACCTGCATGGTGTCTCCGGCAATGTTGGTGACAACGGCAACCGTCCCCGGCACCGCTTCTGACACAGCAGCCTGCCCGATGGAAACATCCGTGTGGGCCACCTGGGACACGGTGAACTGTGAACCGCCGCGGAATTCAATACCGAAGTTGAAACCGCCGCCGAGCAGCGGGATCAGGATGGACAGGAGAACGGCGATGCCCGCGATCGAGAACCAGATCTTGCGCTTGCCAACGAACTCGTAGGAGCGTTCACCCGTGTAAAGTTCATTTCCAAAAGTGGCGAAACTCTTCATTACTTACTCTCTTTCGAGTCGTCACTTGCGGCAGGTTTTGCAGCGTCCGCATTCCGGTTGCCGCTGCCCACCATTTGATGTTCCTTGGCGGCAAGACGGCGTTCGGCAATAGTCTGGCGGCGTTCAGCTTCGCCTGCGGCCCTCGCGTTCTTGCCCTTGGCCACCTCCAACGTCTCTTCCGGTGTGCGGAACCGGCCGGCACCGCGGTACAACGGAACTGCGCCCAACTGGACCGGATCAAGGCCGGAGAAGGCGTGGCCTTCACCAAAGAATTTGGTCCTTGCCAGCAGTTGCAGGGTCGGGTGCGTGAACATGAAGACCACGATGAGGTCAGCGACGGCGGTCAGGCCCAAGGTGAAGGCAAAGCCCTTCACGCTGCCCACAGAAACGAAGTAAAGCACCAGGGACGCCAAAATGTTGACGGCCTTGGAGGCCAGGATGGTGCGTTTGGCACGACCCCAACCGTTCTCGACTGCGGCAATCAGTCCTCTACCATCACGCAACTCATCTCTAACTCGTTCAAAGTACACGATGAACGAGTCAGCAGTCTGGCCAATTGAGACAATGATGCCCGCCACACCTGCGAGAGACAGCCTGTAGTTTTCTGCCCAACCCAGCAAGATGATGGCCAGGTACGTCAAGAGACCGGCAATGATGAGGGAGAGGATCGTGACAAAGCCGAGCGCACGGTATTGGAACAGCGAGTAGATGACCACCAGTCCAAGACCAATCAAACCGGCCATGACACCCATTTCCAGCTGCTGCAACCCGAGGGTTGCGGAGATCTGGATTTCGCTTTGAATCTCGAAGCTGAGCGGCAGCGAACCAAACTTCAGCTGGTCCGCCAGCGCCTTTGCACTGGCTTCAGTGAAGTTGCCAGTGATGGAGGACTGACCGTCGGTGATGGCAGCCAACGAGGCCGGTGCCGAGATAACACTGTCATCGAGCACGATCGCGAAGCGAGCCTGCGGGTCGTCAGGATTCACCAGGTACTTGGCGTGCAAGCGCTGGGTGACTTCCTTAAACGCCTGGGCGCCTTCGGGCTTTGTCAGTGTCAGCTGAACCGACCACACGTTGGTCGTCGCGCCCTGCGCACCGGACATCAACCCGTAGCTGGCGGTCTTGATCCACTTGCCGGGGATCTCCACCGGCCCGAGGATGTACTTGACTCCGGAATCAGGTTCACAGCTGATCAGCGGCTTGGTGGGATCCGAGGTGGTGGGGCGCTCCGTCAGCGGCGGTATGCAACTGGTGGCCTCAAAGCTCTTCATAACGGCAGCGTCAACCCAGTTGGGGTCGCTGGCGTTCAGTGGCGCGGCAGTGGGCACCGGCAGCTTGTCGGCGGGAGTGCGGTCAGCTTCTGCAACGGCACCGGAGGGGCCTTGGGTCGCGGCGATGACGGGGCGGAAGTTCATGTTGGCCGAGGCCTTGATGAGGTTGCGCTCTTCGTCAGTGGGCTTGCCAGGCATGCTGACGACGACGTTGCGCCCACCCTCAGTGGAAATCTGCGCTTCGGAAACACCTGATCCATCAACTCGCTGGCGAATGATGGACACAGCCTGGTCCAGTTGTTCTGCGGTGATGCTGCCTGCGCCTTCAACCTTGGGCGCCAGAATCATCTGAGTGCCGCCTTCAAGGTCAAGGCCCAATTTCGGTGCCCATGAAGCGGCACCGGCGAGGACGCCGCCAGCAACTGCCAAGGTGCATGCAATAATGATCGCCGCAAGCCACAGAAGCGTTCTGCGTGCTGTGGACGTCGGGCCGGTTCGTGCCATCAAGGGATCCTTCTATTGGTCACGGGTGTTGTGAACATGGCTACGCTGCTGCGCCCGGTAAATACGTTCGCAGCAGCGGCCAACCCGAATAAGGCTAGTTGTCTTTGTTATTTTCGTTGTTCAGGCGGCGGAGCGTTTCCTCAGTGGTTTCCGCTGACGGCTCGGGCTTGTCCAGACCGAGCGTGAGGGAGGAAGCATCCTCGGGAACGACGGCGTCGAGCTCGGTCGGTTCGATGACCTTGGCAACCGTCTGCTTGTGGACCGTGGCAGTGGTGCCTGGGGAGATTTCCATGAGGATCTTGTTTTCATCCTCATCGATGGCCAAAACCTTGCCGAAAAGGCCAAAGTTGGTCATGATCTCCACGCCCGGAGCCAACTGTGAACGTCGCTCCTCCTGCGCTGCCTTGGTCTTCTTTTGCTTGCGGATCATCATGAAGATGAGCACAGCGAACATGGCGAACAAAAGAAGGTTCATGGGGCTCAAAAAGCCTGCCTGCGGCGTGGCGTCGGCGGCCAGAATACTGCTGAAAGACACAGCTGGAGTTCCATTCGTTTAAGTAGTATTGGATGCCTTGGCATGTGGTGAACGTGCCGGGCGTCATACCAGTCTAGAGGGTAAAGCTGAACGCCGGATGATAAAACGCCCAGAATCGCGCACAAATACACACTTCGGCTCCAACTACCGCGAGATGGCGGGCTCAGTTGTCTGAATCGTCATCCTCATCGAAGGGCAACATGGCGGCTGCGACGGCGTTACGCGGCATTTTCAGCCCCAAGTGCTCCCAAGCTGCAGGCATCGCAATCCGGCCGCGAGGGGTTCTACCCAGCAGTCCTTCACGCACAAGGAAGGGCTCCGCGACAGTTTCAACTGTTTCACTTTCCTCCCCCACGGCGATGGCGAGGGTGGACAAGCCCACCGGCCCACCGTTGAACTTGTGCACCAACGCTTCCAGCACCGAACGGTCAAGGCGGTCAAGGCCCTTGGCGTCCACTTCATACATATCCAGCGCGGCCGAAGCGGTGCGTGCGTCGATTGACTCGATCCCATGAACCAGGGCCCAGTCCCGCACCCGTCGCAGCAGCCGGTTGGCGATGCGAGGCGTACCGCGGGAGCGGCCGGCTATTTCGGAGAAGCCCGCGCTGGTCAGCTTTAGATCAAGCATGCCAGCGGAGCGACGTAGCACTAGTTCCAGTTCTCCCACTGAATAAAATTCAAGGTGCCCGGTGAAACCGAACCGGTCCCTCAGCGGGCCAGGGAGGAGGCCCGCCCGGGTGGTGGCGCCAACAAGGGTGAACGGCGGCAATTCAAGCGGAATGGCGGTGGCGCCGGCACCTTTCCCGACAATGATGTCCACACGGAAGTCCTCCATGGCCATGTACAGCATTTCCTCGGCAGGGCGCGACATGCGGTGAATTTCATCCAGGAACAGCACTTCACCTTCGGAAAGTGAGGACAGGATGGCTGCCAAGTCTCCTGCATGCTGGATGGCGGGGCCTGAGCTGATGCGCAGCGGGGCGTTCATTTCGGCCGCAATGATCATGGCCAGAGTGGTCTTGCCGAGCCCGGGCGGGCCGGACATGAGCACGTGGTCGGCGCAGCGGCCGCGAATCCTGGACGCGGCCAGCACCAGTGAGAGCTGTTTGCGCACCCTTTCCTGACCCACAAAGTCGTCAAGGTTCTTGGGCCGAAGGGCGGCTTCAAGCTCGCGCTCTTCAGGCTCCACCGCGGGGGCAACCACATCTGCGGCTCCGGAGCGTGCCGGCCCCGTCCCGCCACCCAAACTGATTTGCCCGGGCAGAAGGGGCACGGCGTCATCCATGGCAGCCATGACTTAGTGAACCCTGCTGCCTTGACGCGTGTTGTCCTGCCCCAGCCAGCGCAACGTGGCGCGCAGGATCGCAGGAACGTTGGCGGCTTCGGCCAGTTCAGGCTCTGCAGCCACAGCCGCGTCGATGCTCTTCAGTGCATCCCTTTCGTTCCAGCCCAGGCTTGTCATGGCGGCAACGACCTGTTCCTTCCACTCCATGGGAATGGGCTGCGGCGCTGCGGAGACGGCAGCACCGGTAGGGACCAGCTTGCCCTTGAGTTCCAGCACGATGCGTCCTGCCACCTTGGGGCCCACGCCTGGGACCTTGGTGAACGTTTTGCCGTCGCCATCCGCCACCGCGCGGCGGATCGTTTCCGGTTCCAGCAGCGCCAGGATGGCAAGTGCCAGGCGAGGGCCAATGCCGCTGACACTAAGCAGGATTTCAAAAACCTCACGCTCGTCAACATCGGAAAAACCATAAAGTGTCATGGAGTCTTCACGCACGATCATGGTGGTGGTGACAACAGCCTCCTCCCCCATGCGCAGCCCGCCCAGCGTCTTGGGCGTGGCATGGACAAGCATGCCCACCCCGTTGACGTCGATGACGGCCTGGGCCAGCGAAAGCTGGGCCACGGGTCCACGGACAAAACTGATCATTGAAAACTGCTCCTGACAAACACCCTGGATAGCGGAAACTGCCACCAGTATATCGAACATACGTACTAGCAACTAGTGCCACGCGTTTCCGGGCTTTTCCTTGTTCTTCGTCACCTTCGACTTGGTTTCGGCTGCACGCCACAACTGTTGAGCCGGCGTCGAACTTTCAGAGCCTGCTGAAAAGGCCGCCCCGCTGCGCCACGCATGGGCAATAGCCAAGGCCAGGGCGTCAGCGGCGTCAGCCGGGCGCGGGGGCTCATCCAGCCGCAAAAGCCGGGTGACCATGGCCGTCACAAGTGCCTTGTCGGCGCGGCCGTTGCCCGTGACGGCCGCTTTGACCTCCGAGGGCGTGTGCATGGCGACGGGAATGCCGCGCCGGGCCGCTGCCACCATGACAACCCCGGATACCTGCGCCACACCCATGACAGTGCTGAGGTTCGTTTGGGCAAAAACACGTTCAATGGCCAAAACGTCCGGCTTAAACGCATCCAGCCACTGGTCAACCGCTTCCGCGATGACCAGCAGCCGGGCGTCAAGGGTGAGTTCATGCGAGCTGCCCACCACCCCGACCCCTGCGAGGGTGGCCGTGCGGTTGGGGGCCACGTCCACCACGCCGATGCCGCACCGGGTCAGGCCGGGGTCAACGCCTATGACACGCAGTGACTAGTCCTTCTCACGTCTAGTCCTCTTCGAGGGCTGCGAGGACGTCGGCACCAATGTCGGCATTGGAGTAGATGTTCTGGACGTCGTCAAGGTCTTCCAGCGCATCGTAAAGCTTCATGAACTTGCGTGCGTTGTCCACATCGAGCTCCACGTGCATGGACGGCACGAAGCCGGCCTCGTCGCTCTCGTACTCGATGCCGGCCTCGGCCAGGGCTGCGCGGATGGCTGGCAGGTCCTGCGGCTCGGAGATGATCTCGAAGCTCTCGCCCTCGTCCTTGACCTCTTCGGCGCCGGCGTCCAGAACAGCCATGAGGAGATCGTCCTCGGTGAGCCCGTTCTTGGGCAGACCGACGATGCCCTTGCGGGTGAACATGTAGGCCACCGAGCCGGGATCCCCCATGTTGCCACCATTGCGGCCCACAGCCAGGCGCACTTCGGAGGCCGCACGGTTCTTGTTGTCTGTGAGGCACTCGATCAAGATGGCAGAGCCCTGCGGGCCGTAGCCCTCGTACATGATGGTCTGGTAGTCCACTGCTTCGCCGAGCAGTCCGGCACCGCGCTTGATGGCGCGGTCAATGTTGTCCGCCGGAACTGACGTCTTCTTGGCCTTGGTGACAGCCAGTTCAAGTGCCGGGTTGCCGGCCAGGTCGGCGCCGCCGCCGCGAGCTGCAACTTCGATGTTCTTGATCAGCTTCGCAAACGACTTCGCGCGGCGGCTGTCAAGAATCGCCTTCTTGTGCTTGGTGGTTGCCCATTTGGAGTGGCCTGACATGGTTACGCTTCTCCTCTAATCATTCGAATAAACAGTTCGTGGATGCGGCGCTCACCAGTCACTTCCGGATGGAAGGAGGTGGCCAGCAAATGCTGCGATCGAACGGCTACCGCACGGACCTCTGCATCAATCCTATCGTTTTGCACGGCTCCGGGCAGTTTCACCGACGCGAGGACCTCCACGCCGGGGCCAACACGTTCAACCCACGGGGCACGGATGAACACTGCATGCAGCGGCGTTTCCAGCTCGCCCGCCGGAGCCAGGCCGTGAAAGTCGAGTTCCGTTTCAAAGGAGTCGACTTGGCGGCCAAAGGCATTGCGACGGACGGTAATATCCAGCCCGCCCAACGTTTGCTGCGGGTTTCCGGCCTGGTCCGTGGCGGGGTCGGCGATCTCCGTTGCCAGCATGATCATGCCGGCGCAACTGCCATAGACGGGCATTCCGGCGGCGATGCGTTCCATCAGCGGCTCGCGCATACCGAAAATGCGGCTGAGCTTGTCCATGGTGGTGGACTCGCCACCTGGGATGACAAGGCCATCCACGCTGGCAAGTTCGCTGGGACGCCGCACGGCAATGACACGGGCACCGCATTCTTCCAGCGCCCTGGCATGTTCGCGGACGTCACCTTGAAGCGCCAGCACACCAATGAGAGGAACGGATGAAGTAGGGGAAGTGGAGTCAAAAGTCACTGCTCAATCATAGTTGGGCGCAATCTCACACTGATAACTTCGTTTACGCGCCGTGCGGGGTGAGGCACGAGGGCCCCACAAGCAAGTAGCATTGTCGGCAGGACTGCCCACTACAGAGTCGGCTGGCCTGATGTTCTACAGAGACGAGGAACTTACAGTATGTGCGGAATCGCCGGTTACTACGGTTATGGGGAAGACGACTCCCTATTGGAGCAGATGAATGCGTGCATGGTGCACCGCGGCCCCGATGGTGAGGGCCTCTACTCGCATGGCAACGTAGGCCTGGCACACCGCCGCCTCTCCATCATTGACGTGGCCCACGGCCAGGAGCCCATGTTCAGCGCAGACGGCGAGACCGTTCTGGTTTACAACGGCGAGGTGTACAACTACCTTGACCTGCGTGCCGAACTTGAGGCATTGGGACGTTCCTTCACCACGGCCTCGGACACCGAGGTGGTGCTGCAGTCCTACGAAGAGTGGGGTGACGCCGCTTTCGATAAGTTCAACGGCATGTTTGGCCTGGCCATCCACGACCGCAAGAACAACCGACTGGTGCTGGCGCGCGACCACTTCGGCATCAAGCCGCTGTACTACGCCACGGCAGGCACCCCCGAGGCTCCCACACTGCTCTTTGGCTCGGAAATCAAGCCGCTGCTGGCCGCCAACAAGATTGAAAAGGGCATCAACGAGCGCATTCTGTTCCGCTACCTGCAGTTCAGAATCCACGACGACGAACCCAGCACGTTCTTTGCCGGCGTGCACAAGCTCATGCCTGGGGAAAAGCTTGTCCTAAACACTGTTGATTCCGAAGCCGGACCGGCCGGGACAGCGGCCATCAGCAGCTACACCCGGTTCAAGGAAGAACTGGCCGAGCTGGCCAAGATCGAAACCCCCTACTCCCAGGCCGTCATTGACGAATACCGGGAGCGTTTCACCGAAGGCGTCCGCCTGCGTCTGCAGTCTGAAGTACCGGTGGGGACGGCGCTGTCGGGCGGACTGGACTCGTCCGCCGTCGTGGTTACCATCAACAAGCTCATGGCCGAGAATGCCGCCGCGACGGACTCCCTGGGCGCCAAGCAGCAGACGTTCTCGGCGATCTTCCCGAACTCGATCAACGATGAGGAAAAGTACGCCGACGCTGTGCTGGCCCGTTGCGAAGGCAATGTCATCAGCCACAAGATCCTGCCGCAGCCGGGCGAATTTGTGGAAGACCTGGAAGATTTTGTACGCACCATGGAGGAGCCCATCATCTCCTCCGGACCGTACGCCCAGTACCAGGTCATGCGTGAGGCTTCCAAGCACGTGACGGTGCTGCTGGACGGCCAGGGCGCCGATGAGATGATGGCCGGCTACATCCCGTACTACTTTGCGTACCTGCGCCAGTTGAAGAAGAACGGCCAGAACTCCAAGCTGGCCAAGGAACTGCTCTCCAGCTCCGACATCCTGTACCGTCTGGCGCGTTTCCGGATCCAGGGCAAGCTCACGCTGAAGAAGGAAATCGGCATATCCCAGCTGTTGAACAAGAAGTTCACGGCGAAGTACAAGTCCGAGAAGTTCTCCAACATTCCGGACAACTTGAAGCTGCGCCTCATTGACGACCTGTTCCACAAGTCCCTGCCAGCGGTGCTGCGCTATGAGGACAAGAACACCATGCGCTTCTCGCTGGAAGGACGCGTGCCCTTCCTCGACAAGGAAGTGGTGAAGTTCCTGTTCAGCCTGGATGACGAATCCATCATCAAGGGCGGCTGGAACAAGCGCATCCTGCGGGATGCCACCCGCGAACTGCTGCCGGAAATGATCAGCAACCGCCGCAACAAGATCGGCTTCACCACCCCCGAGGCCGAGTGGTTCGGGCACATGAAGGAAAAGATCTATGAGATCTTCCTTTCCAGCTCCTTTGGCGCCCGCCCGTACTGGAACCAGGACGCCGTCATCTACGCTTTTGAGGAACTTCTCAGCGGCAAGAGCTCCGGCTCCACCATGGTGTTCTGGCGTCTGATCAACACCGAGCTGTGGCTGCGCGAGTTCTTCGACGAGCCCGCGGTCTTGGCTGGCATCGAGGGCAAGAGCGACTACATCCCCAACGCGGACAAGGCGCTGGACATCACCGTGCCGTCAGGCGCTGGCACGTTCCGCCGCTACCCGCTGCGCACAGAGGTTTTCTACAAGGAAACTGACTTCGACCCGGCCGTCATGACGTACGTCAAGCGCTACTTTGACGGACTTCCGACGGCGGGCGGGGACCACGGCGCAGCGACGGCGGACACGCCGTGGTATCTGTTCGTGTCGGAAAAGATCGTGGCCATGACCCAGGGTCGTTCAATCCCGGTCTGGGACATCAAGGTCTCCAATTCCGCGCGCATCTTCAGCAAGTTCGTCACCCGCAACCCCGGCGGCATTGGCTTGGCCAGTCCCTGGTCCATGCAGCTGGCCATTGACGAGGTGGGCCTGCCCAAGATCATGTACGCCTCGGCGCGCTCGGTCATCGGCAAGCTCCAGGGTAAGTCGGGCGTGTTTTACGAGGTGGTGGGCCACAACATCAACGCGATCGACGGCGCTGCAGGCTACCAGGTGGGCACCTCCACCCACTCGGTAAAGTACGCACCCATCGACCCCGACGGCGTGGCGGCCCGGCTCAGTGCCATGATCCGCGCAAACGTGCCGGCCGAGTTCGCTGCGACGTTTGCCGGAACCGCCATCATGGACGCCAACGACCTCGGTGTCGTGGCACTGGGCCATGACACGGACTTGTCCAAGTCGGTGCTGGAGGATATCTTCCGTGACAACCCGCAGGGGCAGACCACGGAAACCACCCCCATGTCATTGGTCTTCAAGCAAAAATAGTTACCTGCGCAGGCGCGATCTCGGCCCCCGCCCGTTCACGGGGCCGTGTCGCGCCTGACGGCTTTAACCAGCTGCAATCAACTTTCCACGTATATTCAGCAATAGTTATCCAGTCAACCCATTTACAAACGGAAGAATCATCATGGTCACCCTTGCCGACTGCCAACGCACACAGCACGCCTGGTTCAGGGCACTGGCGGAGGCGACAGGCGGGCGATCGTTTTCCACCCACAAGATGGACTGGGTCTGGCTGCCGGAAACACGCGAAATGCTGTGCATGTTTCCCACGGACATCAATGCCACGGGCCTGGAGCCCGTCCTGGCGGAGGCCGAACGCCGCGGTGCTACTGCCGTGGGCATCTGGATGAGTGCAGCCATCCGGAAAAGCATCCTGCCGCAGTATGGCTTTGAACTTGGCTGGCAGCCGTGGTGGATGACGCGTGCCCTCGACCTGGATTCAGTGGCCGGTACCAGCCAGGCCCACGACGAGCGCGTCAGCGTCACAGCAGTGGTCCCCGATCAGGTCTGGCTGGCCACCGCACGCAGCCCTGACCAAGAGGGCGCGGGTCCGGAGGGCACGGCCCAGGATGGACAAGCCCAGAATGGAGAACCCTCGGCCAGCGAGCAGGAGTGGGCTGGACGCGGCTATGCGTATTTGCCGCCGGAGCAGGGCACCAAGCACCTGGCCGGGATCTTTGACATGGTGGTGGCTCCCGAACATCGCCGCAAGGGCATGGGCACGGCCATGCTCAACCAGCTCTCCGAGGCCGCGTTCAACGCCGGGGCCGAACACCTGCTGCTCAATGCCACCCCCGACGGTCAACAGCTATACAAGAAGCGCGGTTTCGAACTCATCGGCAAGGGCCAAACCTGGTGGTTCCACCCAACGCAATAGAACCCCGCCCCCTACCGACGCTCCTGCACTTTCCGGCCCCCCACTACCGACGCTCCTGCACTTTCCGGGCTTTGTTTACCAAGGCTCCTGCACCTGCACTAGTTCGCGGTACGTACTTCACTCG
Organism: Arthrobacter sp.; assembly: GCF_030540645.1. Classification (GTDB taxonomy): domain Bacteria; phylum Actinomycetota; class Actinomycetes; order Actinomycetales; family Micrococcaceae; genus Specibacter. The sequence goes on along the minus strand of NZ_JAUNVV010000049.1, from coordinate 6,348 downwards.
GGTCAGGTACAGGTTCCAAGCTTCGAGTCAGGGCTTCCATGTCATTCTTCGTGGCATGAGCGAAAGGACCCCCGGTCCCACGGTCCCCGTTCCCAAAATTGCAGCCAACGCGTGCAGAACACCGATAGATGAGGGTACGGCGCCCAGCGCACCGGCTATTCTCCTCAGGCGTTCCAAGCTGGGACCTTGAGGATTGCCGGACTGGGCATCTCGCCAAACCTGCACAAAGTCGAAAGGCAACAAAGTAGCCAACCCCGTATGCCACGCGTCAGCTTCCGGCAGCGTCGAGAGCAATTGCACGTCTGCGCCGAGTCCAATCGAGAATGCCCTGCCCACGGAATCCCGCAATTTTTGAATTCTGCCAGCAACATCGTCGCGACGCATGGATTCCTTCACAGCCACCAGATGGGCAGTCTCCGCCAAGACAGCTAAAGTCCCGGCAGTCACGTCATATTGCGTCTGCAGCGGTTTGTTGTAGAAACAGAGCGGGAGGTTGGTGGCATCGGCCACCTGAACAGAAAGTGCCCGAACTTCCTCGTCGGACAACGGCAGGTATGAAAACGACGACAGCAAAAGTCCGGCGGCTCCTGCCTGCTCAGCATCCTTGGCCAGATGTACCACTTCACGGGTGGAAGCGGCACTGATGGCTGAATACACTGGAATCCTGGTGGCACCGGGCCCATCCGTTTGCCGCAGAGTTCCAACGGCAGCCTCCGTCACGGCACGGCGCTCCGCCCTATCAAACACCACCCCTGCACCTGAGGTGGCAAGTACCGTCACCCCGGACACACCTGCCCCAGCCGCGTCACGCACGAGACGCACCAAGGCACCCAAGTTGAGCTCGCCGTCGTGAGTTAGCGGGGTGATGGGATAGGCGAGAAGGCCAGTGAAAGCCTGTGGCATGGTCAGCATCCTAGAGTGATGAAGCGTTCGGTGGAATACGCCGAAAAGTGCAGGAGCGTCGGGGCGGGGAGGCCGAAAAGTGCGGGAGCGTCGGTAGGACGACGGCGGCACCCGGCGCACGCTTTCAAACGCGCCCCGGGTGCCGCCACCGATTACTGCCGGCTTACTGCCGGTTTGTCGATACTGCTTACTTCATACTGCTTGCTACCAGCCGCGCTCGGCCAGGCGGTGCGGTTCGGGGATGTCTGCGACGTTGATGCCCACCATGGCCTCGCCCAAACCGCGCGAGACGTCCGCAATCACCTTGGGGTCGTCGAAGAACGTGGTGGCCTTCACCACGGCCGCCGCGCGCTGGGCGGGGTTGCCGGACTTGAAGATGCCGGAGCCGACGAACACGCCGTCGGCGCCAAGCTGCATCATCATGGCGGCGTCGGCCGGGGTGGCGATGCCGCCGGCCGTGAACAGCACCACGGGGAGCCTGCCGGAGGCGGCCACTTCCTTGACCAACTCGTACGGGGCGGCCAGTTCCTTGGCGGCAACGTAGAGCTCGTCCTTGGGCAGGGCCGCCAGCTGGGCGATCTGTGTGCGGATCTTGCGCATGTGACCTGTGGCGTTGGAGACATCCCCGGTGCCCGCTTCACCCTTGGAGCGGATCATGGCGGCACCTTCGTTGATACGGCGCAGGGCCTCCCCCAAGTTGGTGGCGCCACAGACGAAGGGAACCTTGAAGTTCCACTTGTCGATGTGGTGCTCGTAGTCGGCCGGGGTCAGGACCTCGGACTCGTCCACGTAGTCAACACCCAAGGACTCAAGGACCTGGGCTTCGACGAAGTGCCCAATGCGGGCCTTGGCCATGACGGGGATGGATACGGCGGCGATGATGGCGTCGATCATGTCCGGGTCGCTGGCGCGTGAGACGCCGCCCTGGGCGCGGATGTCGGCCGGAACGCGTTCCAAGGCCATGACGGCCACGGCGCCGGCGTCTTCGGCAATCTTTGCCTGTTCAACGTTGACAACGTCCATGATGACGCCGCCCTTGAGCATGTCCGCCATGCCTCGCTTGACGCGGCTGCTGCCGGTTACCGGTGTTACATCGGGTGTAGACACAAAAACCCCTCTGGAAGGAACGATATTTTCTAAGCCCGTAAACGTGATGTCTCACACGGGTATCGCCATTCTATTCCGGGGTGGCAGCGGCCAAAAAACAGGCGTTACTGCCCGTCTTCTACTGCCCCTGCGTGAGGTTGGAGTCGTGGGCTTGGCGGCGCACTGTGCCAATGCGCTGGAACACCGTGACCAGACTGGCCACTGCGAGCAGCACAAGTACGACGGCGAGCACGGCTTCCGGGATGCCCAGGCCTACCAGCCCGGTCGCCACCAGAACCACCACAAGCCTGTCGGAGCGCTCGGCAATACCCACGTTTGCGCTCATGCCCAGACCTTCGGCACGGGCCTTGGCATAGGAGACAATGGAGCCCAGCACCAGGCAAGTCAGTGCCATGGCCGCAATGAAGTGGTTGTTGCCGCCGGTGTAGAACCATACGACAATTCCGGCGAACACGGCGCCGTCACCCACCCGGTCAAGGGTGGAGTCCAGAAAGGCCCCCCACCTGCCGGAGCGCCCCAGCATCCGGGCCATGAGCCCGTCGATGATGTCGGAGAAGACGAAGATGGTGATGACCACCGTGCCCCAAAACAGCTGACCGAGGGGGTAGCCGATCAAGGCACCTGCCGCCACACCGAGCGTGCCGATGATCGTGACGGCGTCCGGTGAAACCTTCAGCCGTACCAGTAGTGCGGCCACGGGGGTGAAAATGGCGGCAAAGAGCGCGCGGGCGTACTTGTTAAGCATTGGGCTCCCCCTTTGCGGGAGTTTGCGCCGCCGTCGTGCCTGCAGCCGTGCCCCCCGCCGCCGTCCCTGAACTGGCGGTTGCCCACGCTGCGGACACCTGTTCGCGGACGTCGCCCAGTGTTTGGGTGATGGCTTTGGTGCCGGCGATGATGGGCATGAAGTTTCCGTCCCCACCCCATCGAGGCACAATGTGCTGGTGCAGGTGCGCGGCAATGCCTGCCCCGCCGGTGACGCCCTGGTTCATGCCCAGGTTGAAGCCGGAGGGGTTCGCCACCTGGCGCAACACACGCATGGCCTGCTGGGACAGCGCGGCGAACTCGGCCGTTTCAGCCACCGTCAAGTCGCTGTAGTCGGGCACGTGCCGGTAGGGACACACCAGCAGATGGCCTGGGTTGTACGGGTATAGGTTCAGGACAACGTAGGCCAGCTCGCCGCGACGGACAATGAGGGATTCTTCGTCACTGCGTCCGGGCGCTTCGCAAAACGGGCAGTTGTGCTTGCCCGAGAATTGCTCCTGCCCACCCTTGACATAGGCCAGCCGATGGGGCGTCCAGAGTCGTTGGAAGGCATCTGGAACTCCCGGGAGTTCAAAGTCATCGACTGCAACAGGCTTGGGCGCCCCATCAAATTCACTCACGCCGTGCGGTTCCTAACGGCCTCAACAATGCGGGCCACCGCGTCATCGACTGCCACGCCGTTGTCCTGGCTGCCGTCGCGGAAGCGGAAGGACACTGCGTTCGCGTCGGCGTCGTCCCCGCCGGCGATCAGCACAAACGGGACCTTGTCCTTGCTGGCCGTGCGGATCTTCTTGGGGAAGCGGTCGCTTGAAATATCCACCTCGGCACGGATGCCGGCCTGCTTCAGCTTGGCGACGACGTCGAACATGTAGTCATTGAACGCCTCCGCCACCGGGATGGCCACCACCTGTACCGGTGAGAGCCATGCCGGGAAGGCGCCCGCGTAGTGCTCGGTCAATACGCCCATGAAACGCTCCACCGAACCAAACAGGGCGCGGTGGATCATGACGGGGCGCTGGCGGGTGCCGTCCGCTGCCTGGTATTCAAGCTCGAAGCGTTCGGGCAGGTTGAAGTCCAGCTGGATGGTGGACATCTGCCAGGTGCGTCCCAGCGCATCCTTGGCCTGCACGGAGATCTTCGGGCCGTAGAACGCGGCTCCGCCCGGGTCTGAAACGAGTTCCAGCCCCGACGCCTGGGCCACCTCGGCCAAAGTTTGGGTGGCTTCCTCCCAGACGGCGTCATCGCCGACAAACTTCTCCGGATCCTTCGTGGAGAGCTCCAGGTAGAAGTCGTCCAGGCCGTAGTCCTTGAGCAGCGACAGCACAAAGTTCAGCGTTTCGGTGAGCTCATCCTTCATCTGCTCCTTGGTGCAGTAGATGTGCGCATCGTCCTGTGTCATGCCGCGAACTCGGGTGAGGCCGTGGACCACACCCGACTTCTCGTAGCGGTAGACGGACCCGAATTCAAAGAGACGCAGCGGCAATTCACGGTAGGAACGTCCGCGCGAACGGAAGATCAAGTTGTGCATGGGGCAGTTCATCGGCTTGAGGTAGTAGTCCTGACCGGGCTTGCGCACCGTGCCGTCCTCATTGAGCTCCGCGTCCACATGCATGGGCGGGAACATGCCGTCCTTGTACCAGTCAAGGTGCCCGGAAACCTCATACAGGTTGGCCTTGGTGATGTGCGGGGTGTAGACGAACTCGTAGCCAGCCTCGACGTGCCGCTTGCGGGAGTAGTCTTCCATCTCCTTGCGGATGATGCCGCCCTTGGGGTGAAAGACGGGCAGGCCCGAACCCAGCTCATCGGGGAAGGAGAACAGGTCAAGCTCCACGCCGAGCTTGCGGTGGTCGCGGCGCTCGGCTTCTGCGATGCGCTCCTGGTAGGCCTTCAAGGCATCCTTGGTGGGCCAGGCCGTGCCGTAGATGCGTTGCAGCTGCTGGTTGTTCTGGTTGCCCAGCCAGTACGCGGCGGAGGTGCGGGTCAGGGCGAAGGCGTTGGAGATCAGCTTCGTGTTTTGCAGGTGCGGGCCGCGGCACAGATCGCACCAGAGAAGGTCCCCGGATTTGCGGTCCACGTTGTCGTAGATCGTGATCTCCCCTGCACCGACCTCGACGTTGACGCCTTCACCGGCGGAGTCTGCCTCGGATGCCTTGCCCAGTAGTTCCAGCTTGTAGGGTTCGTTGGCCATGGCTTCGCGAGCCTGGTCCTCGGTAACGACGCGGCGGGCGAACTTTTGGTTCTGGTTGACGATCTTGAGCATCATCTTCTCAAGGGTCTTCAGATCCTCGGGCGTGAACGGCTCAGCCACGTCGAAATCAAAGTAGAAGCCGTCCGTGATGTACGGGCCAATGCCGAGCTTCGCGTCTGGGCGCAGTTGCTGCACGGCCTGGGCCATGACGTGGGCGGTGGAGTGGCGCAGCACGTCCAGTCCATCGGGGGAATCGATGGTGACGGGCTCGACGGCGGCACCGGCCTCGAGCACGGCCGAAAGGTCCTTCAAGACCCCGTCCACGCGCATGACAACTACCTCACGGCGTTCAAAGAACAGTTCCGCACCAGTGGTGCCTGTGGCCACCGCGGTCTCGTTGCCCTCGACCTTGATGGTGACTTGTGAATCCACTGGCACGTCTTACTCCTTGATTTGTCCTGTGCGGCCCCATGTCCAAGCAACATACGGGGGTTGCTGTGGGCCTCTTTGATGGTATCTGCTCTGTACGGGCCCCTCCAACACGGGCCCCTCCAATCGGGTCGGCACAGTCAACTTGGTCAGTTTGGTTAGGGGAGGGTCAGGCCCGTGTGGCCAGCGCAATGCCCAGAGCCGTCATGACCACCGCAGTCAGTGCGTCCATGACCTGCCAGGCCCGCGGGCGGGTGAAGATGGGGCGCAGCAAAGCAGCCCCGTACCCCAGGGCGATGAACCACAGCGCGCTCGCGCTGATGGCCCCCACCCCGAAGCCCCAGCGCAGTTCGCCATGGACGCTGGCCAGGGATCCAAGCAGCAGCACGTCCAAGTACACGTTCGGGTTGAGCCACGTAGCAGCCAAGATCCCGGCCAGTGCCATTCGTCGTGTTGAGTTTGCGCCGGTGTTGGATGGCAGGGCTGTTCCCACACGCAACGATCTCCTCGCTGTCAGGGCCGCATAGGTCAGCAGGTATCCGGCACCGCCGACCTTTGCCACAGTGGCTGCCGCTGGCATTGCATGTACCATTTCGCCGACCCCTGCAACACCGGTCCAGATGAGAACAACGTCGCTGAACAAACACACCAAAACAACCATGCCAACGTATTCGCCGCGAATTCCTTCACGCAACACAACGGCGTTCTGCACGCCAATGGCAACGATCAACACCAGTCCAGTGCCCAATCCGGCAAGGGCTGCGGCAAGGAATTCCGACGTGGGTGTCATGGCGGCTTCCGTGGAATCTTGGCGGCTCTGCCCGTTGCAGGGCCGTTGGATCCCTCGCCATCCAGTATGTGCAAGCTGGTCGCTGACTACATCCGTGCTGGCACTGGATTTTCCTGCGATTTCACTTTTCCCGTTCTCTCTACGCCTTCTCTACTCCGTCTACTTACTC